>CBINPH010000012.1:0-21662 GCA_966252445.1 uncultured Chitinophagaceae bacterium
CGGAGATGTTCGCGCAGGTCGTCATCTCCCAAGTGTAGAGCTTCTTTTGACGATTCGAGCCGAGCTCATACAGCGTGCCTTTGAGCTGCAGGTCGGGTGTCGCCCGAGCGGCGCTGCCCCACGCCAGCGACACACGCACCATCCGCTTCCTGTTCGACGGGCCTGAAGAAGATTTCAAGCAGGTGCTCAGCAGCCTGGGCGAAACTCCTCTGCCCAAATACATCAAACGCCGGCCGGATGAAGAAGACAAGGAACGGTACCAGACGGTATATGCCAAGTACGAAGGGGCCGTCGCTGCGCCCACCGCGGGGCTGCATTTCAGCCGGGAACTGATCAAGCGCATGGAGATCAAGGGCGTAAAATTCGCCGAGGTCACCCTGCATACCGGACTGGGCACTTTCCGCCCGATCGAGGTCGAGGACCTGAGCAAGCACAAAATGGACGCCGAGTATTACCGGATCGATGAAAATGCCGCACGGGCCGTCAACAGGGCCAAGGACGGCCATCACCGGATCTGCGCCGTGGGCACCACCTCCATGCGCGCCATCGAATCCTCGGTGACTTCTTCCAGCCTGCTGAAGGACGGGGAAGGCTGGACCAACCTGTTCATTCATCCCCCATACCAGTTCCGGATCGCCAACACGCTGGTCACCAATTTTCACTTGCCGAAGACCAGCCTCATCATCATGGTATGCGCCTTTGCGGGGTACGACCTCATCATGCACGCCTACCAGGAAGCCATCAAGGAAAAATACCGCTTCTTCAGCTACGGGGACGCCATGCTGATCCTCTGAGCCAGGGAAGGCCGGTAGCCGCCGCCCACGGGATAAACCTGCCCAGGTCATGGAAAAAAGAAAAAAATACGCCCTGATCGTGGCCGGAGGCAAAGGTGTCCGCATGGGCAATGACCTCCCCAAACAATTTCTGCCCCTGCTGGGCAGGCCTGTGCTGTATCATACCATACAGGCCTTCACGGCGGCCGACAGGGAGGCCCGTATCATCCTCATCCTCCCCGGTACCCATACGGCTTATGCCCACGAAATCGTCTCCTATTTCCCCCATACCGAGATTACCCTCGCCGAGGGGGGCGAAACGCGCTTTCATTCGGTGCAAAACGGGCTGAAGAAGGTCCAGGGGCCGTCGGTGGTCTGGGTCCACGACGGCGTGCGTCCCCTGCTGACCGAACAACTGATCCATACCTGCCATGACCAGGCCCTGGAAAAAGGCAGCGCCATTCCGGTGGTAGAGCTGCAGGAGAGCCTGCGCAGGGTACAGGGCGGCAAGAGCTTCGCCGAAAACCGGGCGGCCTTCCGCATCGTGCAAACACCGCAAACCTTCCTGTCGGAGATCCTGCTGCCGGCCTTCACCCAGCCGTACGACCCCTCCTTCACAGATGAGGCGACGGTGGTGGAGAACTCGGGGCGGGACCTGCACCTGGTACAGGGGGAAACCCAGAACATCAAGATCACCCGGCCCTCCGACATGTGGATGGCCAAACAAATCCTTTCGCAGCGGCTCAACCTGCCCCTGGACCCGGGCGGGTCCTGACCTTCTGCCGTCCCGGCATTAATCCTTGTGGATCTTGGCCAGGATCTGGTGGGCGATGTCCATGGCCTGGTAGGCTTCATACGCATTGACCGGAACCGGCTTATCCCCCAGCACAGCATCCCGGAACAACTCCAGCTCCATGCGGATGGCGTTGACTTCCCGTATAGGCGGGTTGGCGATCGCAATGGTCTTTTTGCCGGAGGAAGTCTCTATATCCAAGGAAAAAAGGCCGATGTCCTCAGGGCCTTTCAGCTTGATGATCTCCGTCTTCTTTTCCAGGAAATCAATGCCGATGTAGGCATCCTTCTGGAACAGCCTGACCTTGCGCATCTTTTTCAGGGATATCCTGCTGGAGGTCAGGTTGGCCACGCAGCCGTTGTGGAACTCCATGCGCACGTTGGCGATGTCCGGCGTATCGCTCATGACGGCCACCCCACTGGCGGATATGCGGCTCACGGGTGCATCCACGAGCTTGAGGATAATGTCGATGTCGTGGATCATCAGGTCCAGGATGACGCTCACGTCGGTGCCGCGGGGGTTGAACTGGGCCAGGCGGTGGACCTCGATGAACATGGGCTGCAGGGTATAGCCCTCCAGGGCCAGGAAGGCGGGGTTGAAACGTTCCACATGCCCGACCTGGAATTTGATGGCCGTTTCCGACAGGAGTTTGAGCAGGCGGCGGGCCTCGTCCATGGAATTGGCCATGGGCTTTTCCACGAAGACATGACGTCCCAGCCGGATGGCCATTTCGCAGAGCTCAAAATGCCTGGTGGTCGGGGCGACGATGTCGGCCGCGTCGCAGTCCTGCATCAGGGCGGCGGGATCGCCGTAGCGGCGCAGGCCATACTGCTGGATGACCGCCGCTGCCTGCCGGTCGTCGGGGTCATAAAAGCCGACCAGTTCGACGTCCCTGATGGATGACCACTGGGAGAGGTGGATCCTGCCCAGGTGGCCTACCCCGAAAATTCCTATTCTCAGCATGGATTAACCGTAGGGCCCGCGGTGCGGGCGCATGTTCGAATGATGCTGCAAGGTAAGAAGGATTCAAAAACTTACCCTCATCCGCCCTCCGGGCCGGCACCGGAATCCTCCGGGACAATATCGTGCAGCAGGTCAATGACCTTTTCCCGCTTCAGGATCAGGAAGCCCAGGCGGTCGTTGGAGATGCCTTCTTTCAGCCGGTAGGTATACCTGGGCGTCTCGTTCTCGACAAAAGTCTCGAAATAACGGAACGCGATGTTGGGATAGCTGCGCAGGCCGTCGGCGATCTCATAGAGATGCGTGGACAGGACGAACAGGCTGTTGCGCATCTGCAGGAGGCCCTCGATGACCATGGCCGAGCACTGCTGGGCATCCAGGAAGTTGGTGCCTTTGAACAGCTCGTCGATGAGGATCAGCCAGCGGCGGCCATTGCTGATCTTGAGGATGGTCTTCTTCACGCGCTGCACCTCGTTATAAAAATAACTCTCGCCCAGGAAGATATTGTCCGTTACCTGGATATTGCTCAGCAATCCGTCAAAAAGGGTGAGTTTCATGGACGCCGCCGGCACCCCCATGCCGATATGGGCCAGGAAGACAGCCAGGCCCACGGCCTTGATGAAAGTGCTTTTCCCCGACATGTTGGCGCCGGTCAAAAAAAGAAAGTTGACGTCCTTGTTCAGGATCACGTCATGCCCGACCGGTTCTTTCAACAGCGGATGAAAGAGCCCCCGGACCTCGAGCTGCGGGTGCTCCCCGGTCTGCAGCTCGGGAAAGGCGAAATGTAGCTCCTGTATGGCCCGGGCCATGGCATACCAGGCATCCAGGCGATGGTAGATGTCCATAAGCTCCCGCAGGGCCTGCCGGTGAGTATGCTGCATGGCGTGACCAAAATAGAGTACCTCCTGAAAGCGCAGCCGCTCGCCGGCGTCCCGGGCCTGCAGTTCCCGGATCTCCTTCCTGGACAAGAGCTGGGCAGCGCGCCGCAGTTGCTCGCCGAGGGCAGGAGGGCAATCCGGGGTGCCGAACCGGGAAAGGATTTTTTGGAAACCGGCCAGGAAATGCCCGAAATGGGTCAGGGAATACCGGATCAGCGAATAGTCACCGGCGTTCACAATGCGGTAAAAGACGGAGTTCAGCAGGGATATCCGGCCGCCTGCGTGGGGCACCGGCTCATGCCCGGTCTCAAAATATTTGTCCATGACCATGAGGGTGCCGTTCGTGATCTCCTTCGGCCAATGGGCCATCCCCGCTGACAGGAAGCGGATGGTGTCCTGGACTGCCAGGATAGATGGGAGGTCGGACAGGGGCTGCTCGAAGATCCTGCGCAACTGCCAGCGGCCGCCGCTGGTGCGGGTATAGTCCAGGAGGTGGAATACCGAGTACTCTTCTTCCTTGTTGAAAACGGACAGATCTTCGAGGGTGACTTTGTCAATCTCCATAGTGGCGGCCAGGTTTAGCGGTCAAACTGCAGGCGTTTCCCCATCTGAGATTCATCAAATGTGCCATTTCCATAGACGGGATGACCGTTCACGAAGGTCTGGCGGATCGTGGCGGGAAAAGTATGGCCTTCCAGGGGACTCCAGCCGCACTTGTAGTAGATGCCGCCCTTGTCCACCGTGGTCGAGGCCTCCAGGTCGATGATGACGGCATCGGCGTAGTACCCTTCCCGTAAAAAGCCCCGCTCGGCGATGCGGAAGCAGCGCGCCGGCGCATGGCACATTTTTTCCACCACTTTCTCCAGGCGGATCCGCCCCTGCCGGTGGTGGTCCAGCATCATGAGGAGGCCATGCTGCACCAGGGGTATGCCCGCCGGGGCCTCGGCATAGGGGCGCTGCTTCTCCGCCCAGGTGTGGGGGGCATGGTCCGTGGCGATCACATCCAGGCGGTCGTCCAGCAAGCCCTCCCAGAGGGCCTCCCGGTGCGGCGGCGCCTTGATGGCGGGGTTGCACTTGATGAGGTTGCTGTAGCGGGGGTAATCCGAGGCCGTGAACCAGAGGTGATGCACGCATACCTCCGCCGTGATGCGCTTGTCTTCCAGGGGCAGCATGTTGGTGAACAGCTGCAGTTCCCTCGCGGTGGAAATATGCAGGATATGCAGGCGCGAGTTATGCCGCTGGGCGAATTGTACGGCGACCAGCGAGGAGTCGAAGCAGGCCTGCTCGTCCCGGATCCAGGGATGATCGGCCGCCGACAGGCCTTCCTCCCCTTTTTCCGCGATCCGGGCCTCCCGGCGGCGGCGTATCCGCTTTTCGTCTTCACAGTGCGTGGCGATCAGCAGCTCGCTCTCCGAAAAAATCCTGTCCAGGGTAAGGTAATTGTCGACCAGCATATTGCCCGTGGACGAGCCCATGAATATCTTTACCCCGCACACGTCCCTTTTGGCCGCGTTGACGCGCAGCACTTCTTCCACATTGTCGTTGGACACCCCCATGAAAAAGGAGTAATTGGCAAGGGCGCTTCTGGAAGCCGTGTCGTATTTCTGTTCCAGCAAGTCTCGGGTCAGGGCGGGAGGGCGGGTGTTGGGCATTTCCATAAAGCTGGTGACCCCACCGGCCACGGCTGCACGCGCCTCGGAGTGTATATCAGCCTTCTCGGTCAGCCCCGGTTCCCGGAAATGCACCTGGTCGTCAATGACCCCCGGGATCAGGAAGCGGTTTTCCCCTATGATTTCCTGCACCTTAGCCTGCACATCGATCTTCGGTGCGATTTTTGCAATCCTTTCCCCCTCGAAGAGAACATCGCCCTGAAATATCGTCCCTTCATTAACCAGGGATATATTTTTTATCAAATATCTTTGCATACGGTAAAAGTAAGAAAACCGCTGTTACCCCCTTTGTCCTTTCGTTCCGGACGACAAACATATCCTGCAAAATCCGCCTATGCCTTTCAGACGTATTGCCTTCTTCCTGACCGGATTGCTGATGACGGTCGCCGCCGCCGCACAAACGACGTTTATTCCGGGCGGGGGCTACAGCTATCCCGCCCTCAACCGGCTGGAAATCAAGAGCGGCACCCTGTCGCCTACCTACAGCAGCGGGGTGAAGCCCTATTCCCGACGCGCCGTGGCCGGTTTCTCCCGCTGGGTAGACAGCCTGGACGCCGCAACGGCGATGACCAGCTCCTCCTACTGGTCGGGGCTCGGCCTGACGGAAACTGACCGCTACCAGCTGGGAAAACTGGAGGCGGACAATGCCGAATGGCTGCCGGAGGGCGGCGAGGTCGCCCCCAGCCAGACGCCCTTCCTAAAGGTTTTTTACCGGGACAAGGCCAATTTTTTCGCCGTGCGCAACCCCGATTTTTTCATGGCGGTGAATCCCCTGCTGCGGCTGCAGGCGGGCAAATCCTCAGGAGACGACAAAATGGACTACATCGCCACCCGGGGCGTTGAGGTGCGGGGACGCATCGCCGGGAAAGTAGGCTTTTACGGCATGATCACCGAAAACCAGGAGCGCGGACCTGATTTCTTCCGCAACCGCGTGAAGCGCTGGGACGCCGTGCCGGGGATCGGCTATTACAAGCGGCTGAAGGACGGCGGTGTGGATTACCTGGACGCCGCCGGCTACATCACCTTCGGGGTAAGCCGCTACATAGACGTGCAGTTCGGCTATGACAAGAACGTCTTCGGCGACGGCTACCGCAGCGTCTTTCTCAGTGACTACGGACCCAGTTATCTTTTTCTGAAGTTGAACACCCATGTGTGGAAGCTGAACTACACGAACATCTTCGCCGAGGTCATCTCCACCTTCGACAAGGACGACGGGGATTTCCTGCGTCCGAAGAAATACATGGCCAGCCACCGCCTGGGCGTCGATGTCACTCCCTGGCTTAACCTGGGCGTGTTCGAAAGCGTCATCTTCACCAGGAAGGACCATTTCGAGTTCCAGTACCTCAACCCCATCATTTTTTACCGCACCATCGAGCAGGCCGTAGGCAGCCCGGACAATGCCAACCTGGGCTTTGATGCCAGGGCCATCGTCGCGCACCACTTTGAATTCTATACCCAGTTCCTGCTCGACGAGCTCAAGACCAAGGAGTTCTTCGGCAGCCGGGGCTGGTGGGGCAACAAGTGGGCCCTGCAACTCGGGGCCAAATATGTCGACGCATTCGGGGTGCCCAACCTCGACGTTCAGGGAGAGCTGAACGTCATCCGCCCCTATACTTACACCCATGGCGACTCGGTGGCCAATTACAGCCACTACAACCAGCCGCTGGCGCATCCCCAGGGGGCCAACCTCGTCGAGGCCGCCGGCATCATCCGCTATCATCCGCTGCCCAGGCTGTCCTTCCTGGCCAGGGCCATCCTCTCCCAGCAGGGCATGGACGATTCAACCAGCGACTGGGGTGGCAACATTTTCCTGAATTACCAGCTGCGGGAGAAAGATTACGGGAACAAGATCCGCCAGGGATACCGCCAGAACCTGGCCAACATCTCCCTCACGGCCACCTACGAGCTCAAGCACAATTTTTTCGTGGACCTGTCCTACCTGCACCGCAAGGCCTGGGGGGCCTATGCCGACATGACGCCACAGTATCCCCACGAGACGGCGGGCTTCTTCTCCGCCGGGCTGCGCTGGAACATGGGCAGGCGCGACTACAACTACTAGCCTTCCAGGTGGATGGAAATGACCACCATGCGTGACAGCAGGCGGCCGATGACGTTGGAATGGATGTTCCCCGGCTCCCGCAGGTGGATGTCCCGGAAACCATTGCTGATCTTGATCTCGGGAGAGAAAATGAAATAGGGCATGTAGAACTCGAAGCCCACGCCGGCTTCGTAACCCAGGTCATAACGGTCCAGCTTGACGAGGTCGCTCTCCTTCCGGGCCCGCGCATTCGAGGCCAGGTCATAATCCAGCTTTCCCCCGCCCATCACGTAGAACCGGAAATTCCCGATCCGGTCCGACTTGAACTTCACCTGCAGAGGCAGGCTCAGCAGGATGGACTCCACCACTTTGTCCTGAACGGAAGAATCCAGGCCGAACACATAATGCAGGTTCTTTTCAGCGAAGATGAGGGTGGGATTGAAGCGCAGGTCCAGGTGCTCCCATACCTGGAGGTTGCCGAGGAGTCCCAGGCTGAAACCATTGCTGTGCAGGGGCTCGACCAGCAGGGCGCTGTCGTCGGCGAGAAATTTATCGGCATGCTCCAGCTTGTAGAAGGCCTGGTTGTAGGCCAGGGTGATGCCGAAGTAATAAGGCCTGTTCTCATACCGGCCCAGGCCGATGCCGTCCTGGCCCAAGGCCTGCCGGCAGACCAGGAGGAAGAACAGGGCCGTCAGCGGACGGCGCAGTACACGGAACATATGCCAAAGGTCAGCGGTGTGCATGTGGCGCTTTGAAAACCGTTTTGCTCGAAAAGGGCCGTCATCCGCGCGCCCTGCGGAAACGCGCTGACGGAAGCGGGGAGATAGCTGTACGCCTCGCCGCTCCGGGAGACCCATTTGCCAATGAACGGTGTGATATAACGGAAATACAGGTTGTATAATTGTTTGACGGGAAAAACGGTGGGGCTGGAAAACTCCAGGACCACGGCCTTCCCCCCGGGCTTCAGCACCCGGCTCATCTCGGCCAGCCCTTTCTCCAGGTGTTCGAAGTTCCGCACCCCAAAGGCGGACATCACGGCGTCGAAATGCGCGTCGGGAAAAGGCAGGGCCCCGCTGTCAGCGACCTGCAGGCGGACCCGCTGTTCGAGGCCGGCGGCACGCAGCTTCTGCCGCCCGCGGGCCAGCATGCCCTCGGCAATATCCACCCCTTCCACCAGCGGCGTCCCCAGGCGGCGGCAGGCCAGGATGGCCATATCGGCCGTCCCCGTGGCCACGTCGAGGATCAGCGCGGGACGTTCCGCCTTGAGCAGGGACAGGGCGCGCCGCCTCCAGCGGCGGTCGATCCCCAGGGAGAGGAAATGGTTCAGGAAATCATAACGGTGGGCGATGCCGTTGAACATGCGGGCGACCTGCTCGGTCTTGCCCTGCGCGGAGCCCTTGAACGGCAATACTTGAGGATTGTCCGGCATATCGCGGCAAAGATAGCGGGAAAATCCTTGCGGTCAGGGCTGGGGGTCCTTGACCTGCAGTATCCGGTCCACCACATACTTGCTGTGGCCACGCCAGGGCAGGCGCCCCAGGTATTCCTGGTAATGCAGCACCACTTCCTTGCCCTCGCTGCCCATCAGGGAATCGGCCACAGCCTGCGCCGCCACGGAAAACTCGAATTCATTCGTGGCGACGGGGGTGGAGGGATAGGAACGCAGGCCCGCCTGGATCATCTGCCCTTCGTAGGTCTTGAACACATAACCTTTGCGCATGAAGCGGATCAGCAGGCCCGAGCGGTTGCCTTCGGCGAAAGGGAAATAAAAGCGCCAGTACACCACGCCGGCGCCGAGCACAAGGACCAGCAGGATGACCATGGTGAGGAACTTTTTCATACAGGAGGTTTAGCCCGTCCAAATTACGGTAAAGTTATCAATGCCGGGACCCCACCCAAAAAACCGTTTCCGGCAGCGGAGGGCGGCCTGTTTCGACCATAATGCCTACCTTCGTGAAACAGGGGCCGCCGGTGGCGGCGGCTCACACTACCTCGATCGGATATGCGCATAGGAATAGTATGTTATCCCACATACGGGGGCAGCGGGGTGCTGGCCACCGAATTGGGTAAGGCCCTGGCCGGCAAAGGCCACCTGGTTCACTTCATTACCTACCAGCAGCCCGTACGGCTGAACGGTTTTCACCCCAACATCTTCTACCATGAGGTCCGGGTGCCCTCCTATCCGCTTTTTGACTACCCGCCTTATGAGTCGGCCCTCTCCAGCACACTGGTGGACGTCGTGCTCAACCACGACCTCGATCTCCTCCATGTGCATTACGCCATCCCGCACGCCTCGACGGCCTACCTGGCCAAACAGATCCTGCTCAAGCACGGACGGCGCGTGCCGGTGATCACCACCCTGCATGGCACCGACATCACCCTCGTGGGCCGGGACAAGACCTATGAGCCCGTGGTGACCTTTTCCATCAATGCCTCGGATGCCATCACGGCGGTGTCCCGGAACCTGAGGGACGAAACCTATAAATCCTTCGCGATTGAAAAGGATATCCGGGTGATCTACAATTTCGTGGACACGAAGCGCTTCACCCGGCACCGCCGCAATGAATGCGGCTGCACGATCGCTCCGCATGAAGAAAAGATCCTGGTGCATGTGTCGAACTTCCGGCGGGTGAAACGCGTGAGGGACGTCATGCTCATCTTTGAGAAAGTGCACGCTGTGATCCCCTCGAAGCTGATGCTCATCGGCGACGGCCCCGACCGCCCGCTGATCGAGTCCCTGAGCCGGGAGCTGGGCGTTCACCATGACGTGCGCTTCGTGGGCAAGCAGGAGCAGCTGGAGGAAGTCATGGCCTGCGCCGACCTGTTCCTGCTGCCGTCGGAATACGAGAGCTTCGGCCTCGCCGCCCTGGAAGCCATGGCCAGCGAAGTGCCGGTCATCTCCTCGGATGCAGGCGGGTTGCCGGAGATCAACATCGAGGGAAAGACAGGCTTCCTGGCGCCTGTGGGGGACGTGGACACCATGGCGGCCGGCGCCCTCCGCCTGCTGCAGGACGGCGCCCTGTTGAAAAAATTCCGGCGGCAGGCCTATGAGCAGGCCCGGGCCTTCGACATCCACAACATCGTGCCCCAGTACGAGGCCCTGTACCAGGAATTTGCACCGACACCGCTGCGGGTTTCCTGAACCCGGGGCCCAGGGGACGCCCCTGTCCCCTTATCCTTCTTCCGGAGCCGCCGGCCTGTCCTCGCCGGGGCCGGCAGGAGCCTGCGCTCCGCCACGCTCCAGCAGCGCCAGCTTCTTTTTACCATAAGCCAGCCGGGTGATGAGCACGTAGAGCACCGGGACGGAAAACACGCCCACCAGGGTGGCGGCCAGCATGCCGCCCAGCACGGTAAAGCCGATGTTCACCCGGGACGCCGCCCCCGCCCCCTGTGCCATGGTCAGCGGCAACACGCCGAACACGAAGGCGAAGGAGGTCATCAGGATGGGGCGGAAACGCAACTTGACCGCCTCCAGCGTCGCCGGTATCAGCGGCATCCCGTTGTCCACCCGCTCCTTGCAGAACTCGACGATCAGGATGGCGTTCTTTGCCGCCAGCCCAATCAGGGTGATCAGGCCGATCTGGGAGTATACGCTGTTGGGCTGCCCCGTCAGGGCCAGGGCCAGGATGGATCCGAACAGGGCCACGGGCACGGCCAGCAGGACGGCGAAGGGCACCGACCAGCTCTCATACAGGGCCGTCAGCAGCAGGAAGACGAACAACAGGCTCAGCATGAAGATCAGGAGGGTCTTGTTGCCTGCGCGCACCTCCTGCAGCGAGATGTTGGACCACTCGTAGCCGAAGCCGGCAGGGAGGACCTGCGCGGCGACTTCGCTCAGCGCGTTCATCGCATCCCCGCTGCTGTATCCGGGGCTGCTGACCCCATCGATCTCCACCGCGCGGTACAGGTTGAAATGGTTGATCACGGGGGGGCCGCCCGCCTTGGCCGTGGTGGTCAGCGCGCTGAGCGGCACCATCTCCCCCGCCGCATTCTTCACAAAGTAACGGGAAAGGTCCTTGATGCCCGAGCGATAAGCTGTGTCAGCCTGCACCACCACCCGGAAATTCCGGGAGAAACGCGTGAAGTCGTTGACATAGCTGCCCCCGACGAAGGTATGCAGGGCGTTGAACACGGAGGAAATGGACACACCCATCTGCTTGCATTTGTCCCGGTCCACCTTCACCTCGAACTGCGGGGTGTAGGGGCTGAAGAACGAATAGGCCTGCTGGATCTCGGGACGCTGATTGGCCGCAGCCAGGAACTTGCCCAACACCTGGTTGAATTCGTTGATATCTTCTCCGGAGCGCTGCTCCAGGATGAGTGAAAAGCCCGAGCTGGTGCCGAAGCCCCGCAGCGTGGGCGAGGGAATGCAGATGATCCTCGCCGTATTGATGGCCGCGAACTGCGCCTGCAGCCGCCCCAGGACGGCCCCCATGCTCTCCCCCCGTGCATAGCGCTCGTCCCAGGGACGGAGGCTCACGAAATAAGTGGCGGAGTTGGGCTTGATGGCCCCTCCCGCGGCGATGTTGATGCCGGTGACCCCCATGAAATGCGCCACCGCCGAGTCTTTCAGCAGGATCTGGTTCATACTTTCGGCGACGGCCTTGGTGCGCCCTGTCGCCGAGGCGTCAGGCAGCTCCACCGAGATGATCAGGGCCCCCATGTCCTCCTGGGGAATGAAGGTGGTAGGCACCTTCATGAAAAAATAGGCGGTGGCCGCAAACAGGACCAGGAGCAGCCCTACCATGAGGGGGGTCTTGCGGATGGCAAACCGAACGCCGCGGCTGTAACGGTCCGTCTGCCGGGTGAACCAGGCGTTGAAGTGGTAGAAGAACCAGTTCAGGCCTTTGGACTTCTGGTTGAACTTTTCCGGCCTCAGCATCATGCTGCAGAGTGCCGGCGTCAGCGACAGGGCCAGGAAGGCCGAGATCAGCACCGAAAAGGCTATCGTCAGGGCGAACTGCTGGTACAGGCGCCCGCTGACCCCGGGGATGAAGGCCACGGGAACAAAGACCGCCGCCAGGATCAGGCCGATGGCCACCACGGGGGCCTGCACTTCCTTCATCGCCCGCAGCGTGGCTTCCTTCGGGGACAGCTTGGTGACGTCGATATGGTGCTGCACCGCCTCCACGACCACGATGGCGTCATCCACCACGATGCCGATGGCGAGCACGAAGCCAAAGAGGGTCAGGGTGTTGATGGAAAAACCCAGGAGCTTGAAAAAGATGAAGGTGCCGATGATGGAAATCGGGATCACCAGGACGGGGATCAGCGTGGCCCGCCAGTTCTCCAGGAAGATAAACACGACGAAGGCCACCAGCAGCAGGGCGATCAACAGGGTTTCCACCACTTCATGGATGGATATCTGGACGAAAGAGGTGGTCTCGAAAGGCACCAGCCAGGCCACATCGGGCGGGAAGGTCTTCGCCAGCTCGTTCATGCGGTCCAGCACCCGCTGGGAGGTCTCCAGGGCATTGGCGCCCGGGGCCAGGTAAAGGGCCATCCCGGTGCCGTTTTTGCCGTCTGCCTTGATGTCTATACCATAGGAGAATGTCCCCATGGCGATGCGGGCCACATCCTTGAGGCGGACCAGGGAACCGGTCTGAGGGTTGCTGGCCACGATGATCTCCCCGAATTCTTCCGGCGTGACCAGGCGCCCGCTCACCTTGAGGTTGTATTCGAAAGCCTGGTCCCCGCGGGCCGGTGGTGCCCCGAGAATACCCGCCGACACCTGCTGGTTCTGTTCCTGGATGGCGGCGGTGACCTGCTCCGCCGTGATGCCCAGGGCAGACATCTTGTCCGGGTTGAGCCAGACGCGCATGCTGTAGCTCTGCGCGAAGGCATTGACGTCGCCCACGCCCTCAACGCGGGAGAGCTCGGGCAGCAGGTAAATGCTCAGGTAGTTGTCCAGGAAGATACGGTCATGGGTGCCTTTCGGGGAGTTCAGGGCGATGACCATGAGCATGTCGTTGGACCGCTTCCGGACGGTCACCCCGGTGCGGCTGACATCGGCCGGCACGGCCGGCAGCGCCAGGTTGACGCGGTTCTGAACGTCCAGGGCCGCGATGTCGGGGTCCGTACCCATCTCAAAAGTGACGTTGATGGTGCTGGATCCGTCGTTGGCGCTGGTCGACTCCATGTACATGGCGCCGGGCGTACCGTTGATCTGGGTCTCGATGGGCGTGGTCACCGTCTGCTCCACGGTCTGGGCATTGGCCCCGATGTAGTTGGAGCGCACCGACACCACCGGTGGTGAAATGTTGGGAAGCTGGGCTACCGGGAGATTGAACATGGTGATGCTGCCCAGGATCACCAGGATCAGGGCAATGACAATCGTGGAGTTCTTCCTGCTGATGAATATCTTCGAAATGATCATGATGCGGCTATGGATTGGTTGGTGTCCTGCCTTCTCAGGGCAGCATATGTACCTGCACGGTGTCTCCCGGGTGGGCATTCTGCAGGCCGTCGACCACCACGCGGTCTCCTGCTTTCAGACCGGCCTTGATCAGCACCAGGCTGTCCAGGACCGGTCCGGGCACCACGGGGGTGGACTGCACCACGTTGCCGGGGCCCAGGGTCAGCACGCTGGTCTCGGCCAGCGTCTGGACCAGCGCCCTGGTGGGCACGGCGACGGCGTCCGGTCCGGAGGGATGGACAAGCTCGACGACCCCGTTCATGCCGGAGCGCAGTATCCCTTCGCGGTTCGGAAACTGCAGGCGTATCTGCACCGTTCCGCTCGCGGGATCCACGGTGTTGTTCACGACGACCAGCTTGCCCGGTTCGGCATACCGGGAGCTGTCGGCCAGCTTCAGGTAGAAGGCCAGCGCCGACTTCCGGTCGTGCAGGCTGCGGCTGAACTCTCCGAAGCGTGCCTGCGGCACCTCGAAATCGACATACATGGGATCATCGTCCACGATGGTGTTGATCAGGGTCTGCCCGGCGTTGACGATGTCGCCCCGCTTCACCTGCACGATGCCCAGCCGGCCGCTGACCGGCGCCCGGATGCCGGTATGGCTCAGGTCTGTGGCCGCACGGTCCAGGGCGGCCTGGGCGGCCGCCAGGTTAGCCTGAGCGGTCTTGACGGCCGTCTCGGCCTGGTCCACCGTCTGGCGGGCGATGGCGTCGTGGCTCAGCAGGTCTTTATAGCGCTGTTCATCACGCTGCCGCTGGCTCAGGTCCGCCCGGGCCTGCTCCAGGGCGGCCTTGGCCTGGTTGTAGGCGGCCTGATAACGGCTCTGGTCGATGACATACAGGAGCTGTCCCTGCCGCACCTGCGAGCCGTCGGCGGCTTCGATGGATTTCAGGTAGCCCGTCACATCGGCCCGGAGCTGCACAATGGTATGGGCCTCCAGGCTGGCGGGGAAGGTCTCGGTTACCTTGTACACCCCGGGCTGTACCGTGATGGCGCTCACCTGTGCCGGCGGGCGGGCGGCGGGGGCGGCGCTGTGACCGCGGCCGCCGCAGGAGGCCCAGGCCACGGGCAGACACAGGGCCAGAACGAGGTAGAGGTGCCTGCGGGCGGCGGCCCCGCGGGAGCAGGCTGTGCTGTTGGGTTTCATATGAGGCACGGCTGTTGACATGAGCAAATGAAGCTTTGGGTTAGGGGGTGGCAGGGTTTGCGGAAGCGGTCCTGCCCAGCGCCTTGTCCAGATCCACTTTGCTGAGCATGACATTGAGCAGCGCTTCGATATACGCGCTCTGCGACTGCTGCAGCTCGTTTTCGGCGGAGAGCAGGTCCAGGCTGGTCGCTACGCCCTGGTCATATTTGTACTTGATGCGGTCGTATACGCCCTGGGTGAGCGCCATGTTTTTCTTCTGGGTGTCGAGCTGGTCCAGATGGTTGCGGTACTGCACATAGGCCCTCCGGATCTCCAGGCTGATCTGCTCGGCAAGGTATTGGAGGTCGTTGCGGGACTGCTGCAGGGTAATGCGCGCCTCGTTGGCCTGGTGGAT
This sequence comes from uncultured Chitinophagaceae bacterium, assembly GCA_966252445.1. Taxonomy (GTDB): domain Bacteria; phylum Bacteroidota; class Bacteroidia; order Chitinophagales; family Chitinophagaceae; genus CBINPH01. The sequence goes on from CBINPH010000012.1 coordinate 15,066, forward strand.
ACGCTCCGTCCCGTTGAACAGGGGGAAGGACAGGTTCAGCCCGATCTGGGAGTTCGGATATCCTTTCCTATACAGGTCTCCGAAAGTGGATGCGAAGTAACCAAAGCCATAATTGGCAAAGCCCGACAGGCTGGGCAGAAAGCCCAGGCGCACGCTTTTGAGGTTGAGCTCGTTGAGCTGCACCTGCACCTGCTGCATCTGGTATTCGGGGCGGGCGCCGGCATGAAACCCTGCCGTATCGGCCGGGGAAGGCGACGCGGGCGCGACATCGCGGACAGTCTGGGTCAGGACCAGGGAGTCTGCGCCGGGCATGCCCATCTGGAATTTCAGCTCTTCCATGCTGAAGGCCAGCAGGCGGCGCTGGTTGGCGATGCCGGTGGCCGCGCTGTTGTACTGAGCCTCGATCCTGTTTACGTCGACCGTTTCGGCCAGGCCTGCCTCGTATTTGGCCCTGATGTCCTGCAGCGACTTGCGCAGCTGCCCGAGGTTGGAGGCGGCAATGCGGATCGCTTCCTGGTTGACGAGCACGTTGTAGTATGCCTTGGCCACACCGGCGCGTGTCTCCGCTTCCGTGCGGTCCAGGGCCCTTGCCGAGAGGGACTCATAGACCTTGGCGGCGCGGAGGCCGAGGAAATAGTTGCTGTTCAGCAGGGTCTGGTCAACCTGCCCGGTGATGCCCGAGGTGAACTTGTTGCCGAACTGTACGGGGATCTTCTCGTCCGGCCTCCCGTTGAAGATATCCGGGATGAGGGTGGTGGCCAGCTTCAGGTTGTCGACGAAGGAGCCGTTGATCTGGGCATGGGGCAGCAGCTTACCCCTGTTCTCCCCCACCACTTCACGGGCATACCGGCGATCCAGCCGGGCATTGACCATGTCGTGCTGGTGCTCCAGCGCATACTGCACGCATTGCTCCAGGGAAAAACGATAGCTGTGGGGAAGGGTATCCGTCTGGGCGCGTAGGCCCGTGACCGGGAAGAGCCCCATGGCCAGGAGACACAGGTACCGGTACCTGCGACGGCTGCGGGTTGAACGAACGCTGTCGGGACCAACAGCATCATTCCGTTGAAGTAACAACATAAGGTCAACCTTCTTTATACGTTTGACAAAGGTACGGGTTATTCGACACCGTCCTTTTCCGCTCATCCTTATCGCATGGGTGCAGGCAGCACGGCCCCGGCACCCCCCTCGCCCGCCACGGCCCTGCCCCGCGAAGAGCCTCCGTCGTTCCGGAAGGCCAGGGTGCCGGCCAGGCAGATCAGCCCCATGGCGACCATGGCCCAGGCTCCGCCCAGCCACCCGGCCAGGGAGCCGGCCACCAGGCTCCCGAAAGGCATCATGCCCTGCAGGGCGACGGTATAAAAGCTCATGACCCGGCCGCGCTTGTCATCGTCCACATGCAGTTGCAGCAGGGTATTGGTGCTGGCCGTATGCATCATCTGGGCCAGCCCGGCCGAAGCCATAAACAGCAGCGATGGCCAGAGCCAGCGGCTGGCCCCGAAACAGACGATGCTGGCCCCCAGCAGGAAGCCGGTGAAGGAGACGATCCGGCGAAGCATGCCCCCCGACTTGCGGTTCGTCAGGAACAGGGCGCCTGCGATGGCCCCGACGCCTGCCGCGCTCATGAGGAAGCCCAGCGTGTCGGCGTCCCCGTGCAGGATATCCTTCGCGAAGAGAGGCGCCAGCGTGCGCAGGGCCGCGTTGGAAAAGCTGATGACGGCGAGCAGCATCAGCAGCGACCGCATGATGCGATGGTCCCGGATATAGTGCACGCCCTCGAGCAGCTTGCCGATGACCTGGCGCTGCACCGGCGCCGCGGGGGGTGCAAAGACCATTTTCATCATCACGAGGGAAACGACCACAATGGCGTAGCTCAGCGCATTGGCCATGAAGCACCACCCTTCCCCGGCGACACTGATCAGGATGCCCGCCACGGAGGGACCCACCAGGCGGGACAGGTTGAACACGGTAGAATTGAGGGCGATGGCATTGCCCAGGGCGCCCTTGTCGCGGTCCACCATCTCCACGACGAAGGACTGCCGCATGGGGACCTCGAAGGCATTGACAATGCCCAGCAGGAGGCTCAGCGTGACAATATGCCATATATGGATCAGCCCCGTCAGGGTGAGTACCCCCAGCAGGGCGGCCTGGAGCAGGGCCAGGGACTCGATCCGGATCAGGGCCCGGCGCTTGTTCCAGCGATCCGCAAAAACGCCGGCGAAGGGCGCCAGCAGGAAGATGGGTACCTGCTCGCAGAAACCGATCAGCCCCAGGATAAAGGCGGAGCCGGTGAGCTGATAGGCCAGCCAGATCATGGCGATGCGCTGTATCCAGGTGCCGATGAGGGACATGCACTGACCCACCAGGAACAATCGGTAATTGCGGTGTTGCAGGGCGGTCTGCTGTTGCAGGTATCTCTTCAGGTAATATGGGCGTCTTTCTTCGTTCATGGACCGCTTGCCTTCCTTGGGCGGCGGATGGTAGGGCCACCGGCCGGTATCCTACTAACCAGGGCATGGGGCTTACTGTTCATCGGGCGGTATGGTGAGGATGGGCACCCCGCTGCGGAACAGCATCTCCTTGGTGTGGTTGGGACGGAGCAGGGACTCCAGGAAATCCCGCTGCTTGGGTACGATGGCAATCAGGTCGGCCTTCTGTTCACGCACGAAATCCTTGATGCCGGCGACGATATTCCGTTTGGTGATGCAATGAAACGCAAAAGGGACGCCGGCCATGACCTGGTTCAGGGCTTCGCGTTCGGCGTTCAGCCGGGCAGAGGGCTGGCGGGGATGCTGGATGTTCAGGACCAGGAGCTCGGCGTCCAGGATGCCCAGCAGGCGGCCGATCCGCCGGACGGGCACCGTGGTGGCCACCTCCTGCATGTCGCAGGCAAAGACGATCTTGCGCACCGGCCGGTAGGTGGCATACGGCGGGATGGTCAGCACCATGCGGCCCAGCTGGTTGACGATGTTGAGGGTGTTGCCGCCCAGGAAGAAATTCGCCATGCCGCTTCCCGTCAGGCCGATGATGGCCAGGCTGGCCTCGCGCTGGGCATACAGGCCCTTGAGGTGTTCGATCAGGTCATTGTTGAAGGCCAGGCATTCCATGGGCACCTGCTCCCCGAAGCGGGCCCGCAGCGCCTCGCGTTTCTCCGCCAGCCTTTTCAGGATATGTTCCTTCATGGTGTCGAAGTGGATGGTGCTCAGCTCGTATTCGGAGATCGCCACCGGCGCCTGGTAGGCGTGCATGAGGATGACGCGGGCCTCCAGCTGCGCGGCCAGCTGCACCGCATAGGCGGAGGCGTTGTCTGCGTTCACGGAGAAATCGGTAGGTACGATGAAGGTCCTCATGATCACCGGGCTTTTTGTGAATATACAACTTCCCCGGGCGGCGCCCAAACCCTTAGTGGGCGCCGGCCGCGAGGGGGTTTGCTTTTTTGAACTTCTGTACATAGAGCAGCGGGATCACCAGCAGGAAGAAGAACCCGACCAGCCAGAACACATCGGCATAAGACAGCAGGGCGGTCTGCCTCATCAGGGCGCCCTCCATGGCCTTGTGGGCCATGGCCCCGGCCTGGGCAGCATCATAGCCCTGGCGCAGAAATCCCCCGGTCATGTCGCGGAGGCGCTGGGCATACGCGTCGTTGTACGGATGGATGTGCTCAAGCAGGCGGGTCCTGTGCAGGAACATGCGGCGATCCAGAAAAGTGGTGATCAGGGCAATCCCGAAGGAGCCGCCCAGTTGCCGGGCCATGTTGTTCAGGCCCGTGCCCTGGCCGATGTCGGCGCCGCGGAGGTCCTGCACCGCCAGGGTGGTGATGGGCACGAACAGCAGGCTCATCCCCAGGCCCCGGACGATCAGCGGCCAGGAGTCGGCGGCACCCCTCGCCGCGGGGGATTCCATGCAAAAGATGAAACAAATGACGAAGCCTACGCTGGACATGATCTGGGCCGGCACGCCCCGTTTCAGCATCATGCCCACCCAGGGCATCATCAGGATGGTGGCCACCCCGCCGGGCAGCAGGATGAGGCCCGTTTGTTCAGCCGTAAAGCCCAGGATGTTCTGGCAAAGAATGGGGAACACGAACACGGAGCCATAGAGGCCCAGGCCCATGACAAAAGAGGTGACCATCCCTATGCTGAAGCTGCGATAACGCATGATCCGGAAGTTGACCACCGGGTGTTCCGTGCTGAATTCCCGCCAGATGAAGAGCAGGCCGGCGACGACCGCCACGAAGAGCAGCACCGTGATGTAGGTCGTCGCGAACCAGTCTTCCCGCTCTCCCTTTTCCAGGAAGGTCTGCAGGCTGCCCACCGCCAGGGCCAGCAAACCTATGCCCAACCAGTCGACGGGGAGCCGCTTGGGCGGGCGTGGCTTGCTGCGGATGAAGGTCATGACGAAGAAAGAGGCGACCGCGCCCACGGGGAGGTTCACATAAAAAATCCAGGGCCAGGAAAAATGATCGTTGATGTAGCCCCCGATCGTGGGCCCCACCGTCGGACCCACGACGGCCCCCAGGCCGAAGAGGGCCGTGGCCACGCCGATCTCTTCGGGGGGCCAGGCCTCCAGGAGGATGGCCTGCGCCGTGGACAGGAGCCCGCCGCCGGCGAAGCCCTGGAGTATACGAAAAAAGATCAGTTCGCCCAGGTTGGTGGCGTTGCCGCAGAAAAACGAAAAGGCGGTGAAGGCGATGATGGAAAACAGAAAATAATTCTTCTGCCCGAAGCGCTGACCCAGCCAGCCCGACATGGGCAGCACCACGACGTTGGCGACCGCATAGCCGGTGACCACCCAGCCCACGCCGTCCAGCGTGGCCCCCAGGTTGCCCATGATATCGGGCAGGGACACGTTGACAATCGTCGTATCGATCAGCTCCAGCAACGCCGCCGTGATCACCGTGAAGGTGATGATCCATTTCCGGATGCCTGTCTCAGCCATAAACGCTCATTTCAATCTGGTTCAATCATGATCCGCCGGTGCCCGCTCAATGGGCCGCCGCCAGGCCGCTTTTCCTGGGCCGGAACTTCTGCAGCAGCAGCAGGGGGATCAGCACCACGAAAAACACCCCTACAATCCAAAAAACATCGGCATAGGACATCAGCTGGCTCTGCCTGACCACGGTGGCCCGTATCGCGGAATAAGCCATCCCGTGGGCATGGCCGGCGTCGAAGCCCTGGCCCATGAAGCGGCCCACCAGCCCGTGCAGCCGTTCCGTGAAGGAAGGGTTGTAGGGATTCACCTGGTCGCTGAGCACATGCCGGTGAAAGGCGCTGCGTCGATCCACGAAGGTGGTGATCAGGGCGATGCCGAAAGAGCCGCCCAGTTGCCGCATCATGGTGTTCAGCCCCGTCCCCTGTCCGATCTCCGCGCCGCGGAGGTCCTGCACGGCCAGCGTCGTGATGGGGATGAACAGCATGGACAGCGCTGCGCCGCGGACGACCAGGGGCCAGAAAAAATCGGTCACCCCGTAGGCCAGGGTGGTCCGGTCCATCATGAAACAAAAGACCATGAGAATGATGGTGCCCGTTACCCCGATGAGTTGCGGCGGCGCCTTCCCTTTCATCAGGTTGCCGATGATGGGCATCATCAGGATGGTGGTCACCGCGCTGGGTATGGTAATGAAGCCGGTCTGTTCGGCGGTAAAGCCCAGCAGGTTCTGGAACATCAGGGGGTATACGAACACGGACCCGAACATGCCCAGCCCGAACAGCAGGGTCGTCACGATGCCCAGGGAGAAGCTGCGGTGACGCAGGATGCGCAGGTTCACCACAGGATGGTCGGTGGAGAGCTCACGCCACAGGAAGATGAGCCCGACGATCACGGCCACGAAGGCCAGCACGACAATGTATGTCGTATCGAACCAGTCTTCCCTTTCGCCCCGCTCCAGGACGATCTGCAGGCTGGCGACCGCCACGGCCAGGAAGAGCAGCCCCCACCAGTCTACGGGCAGGCGCCGGCCCTCCCGCGGCGTGCTCCGGATAAAGGTGCTGATGAAAAAGACCGCAATGGCGCACATGGGCAGGTTGATGTAAAACACCCAGGGCCAGGAAAAATTATCGGTGATGTAGCCCCCGAGCACGGGACCTACCAGGGGACCCACCACGGCGCCCATGCCGAACATCGCCATGGCCATGCCCAGCTCTTCCCTGGGCCAGGTCTCGATCAGGATGGCCTGTGCGGTGGGCGCCATGCCGCCCCCGGCCAGGCCTTGCAGGAAACGGAAAAAGATCAGCTCTTCCAGGGACTTGGCATGGCCGCAGAAAAAGGAGAACAGGGTAAACAGGACGATGGAGGTCAGGTAGTAAGCCTTGCGGCCGAAGCGGTTTCCCAGCCACCCCGATACGGGCAGCACCATCACGATGGCCACAGAATACGCCGTGATGACCCATCCGATGTCGTCGAACGTGGCGCCCATGCTGCCCATGATGTGGGGCAGGGCGACATTCACCACGGTGGTGTCCAGCAGTTCCATGAGCATGGACAGCACCAGGGTAAGGGTGATGATCCATTTTCTGAATCACTTTTCAGGCATAGGGTAGTCCCTGGGTGCGGCCGGCCCACGGGGGCCGGCATGGTGTTATTTGTCTTTTACTTTGACAT
>CBINPH010000013.1:0-20650 GCA_966252445.1 uncultured Chitinophagaceae bacterium
TTGAAAACCTCGTGCGTCTCGAACGGGGTCTGAATCGTCATCGCGGGCTCCCTGAGCGGATGGCCGCGAAGCTGCTCCAGGGCCAGTCGCTCGATCACCTTTCCCATTTTGCCGTATCCGATCAGGGCTATTTTCATAGTTTGCATTTGACCGGCTGCGCCGGAATTTTTTTTTTAAAAAGTATAGCTGAGCCCGAAGCCCACATAACCGTCCCGCTGCCGGAGCACGGGCCCGAAGCGCAGGCCCAGGTCGTCGGAGACGTCGAAGTGGTACAAATGGGCAAACACGATGGCATCCAGTATATTGTAGAGATAGGCCGCGGCAAAGCCCAGCACCGAATAGTCCACATACTGCCGGTAGCCGTCCCGGATATACCGCAGGTTCTCCGGGCTGTAGACGTCCACCCGGGGATCGCCCGTCATCTTGCCGTTCAGGCGGAGGCGGTAGGCGTCGCGGAAGGTCACGTAATGGTCGAAATTGAAGATGAAGATGCCGGTGGCTACGCCCAGCCCGGCCCACATCAGGGGGATCTTGATGTACTGGTGGTTGTAGGCCTGGCCGAGGCCGGGCAGCACCGCCGAATAAAAGGCGGCGCGGGTGGGGCTGTGTATATGGCGGATGCTGTCCAGGAAAGCGGCCGTAGGCAGCGCCGGCAGCAGGGCCGTATCCGTGGCGGCCGCCGCGTCGCTGGGGGGAAGAGCCTGGGGGCTGTCCGGAAGCGTCTGCTGCAGGCTGTCCTGGGCCTGTGCAGCCCCCGGCCGCATCAGCCAGGCGGCCGCGATCAGGAGTCCGCAGCCCATGACCCATAGCCGGGATGCCGGTCTCACCGTTGCCGTTCTATGAGGTCCAGAATATGGTGCAGCTCTTCATCGGAATAGAATTCGATGGCGATCTGCCCCGATCCGTTCTTCTTGCGCTGCAGGCTGACCCGGGTCGAAAAATAAGACGACAGCCGGTCCTGGGCCTGGCGGTACACCGGGGGCAGCTGGGCGCCGCCCGCCGCGGGGCTCTTTTTCTGGGCCCCGGCCAGCCGCTGCACCAGTTGCTCGGCCTGGCGCACCGAAAGCTGGAGCCGGCGGATCTCCGCGAAGGCATAGAGCTGTTGCTCCACGGCCTGCAGGCCGCTCAGCGCACGGGCATGGCCCATGCTCAGCGCCCCGGAACGCACCGCAGCCTGGATATCAGGGGGCAGCTTCAACAGGCGCAGGTAGTTGGTCACCGTGCTGCGGTCTTTGCTCATGCGCTCCGCCGCCTGCTCCTGGGTCAGGGAGCATTCCTCCATCAGGCGCTGGAAGCTGAGCGCCACCTCTATGGCGTTGAGGTCCTCACGTTGCAGGTTCTCCAGCAGGGCCAGCTCCAGCATCTGCTCGTCGTTGGCCTGCCGTATGTACACGGGGATATCGCGGAGTCCCGCCAGCTTGGCGGCCCGCAGCCGCCGCTCCCCGGAGATCAGCTGGTACTTGCGGGAGCCGGTATGGCGTACCGTGATGGGCTGGATGACGTCATGGACCCGGATGGACTCGGCCAGCTCCCGCAGCGCCTGCTCGTCGAAATCCCGGCGGGGCTGATGCTGGTTGACGCTGATCTGGTCCAGGGGAATGCGTTCCGTGCCGGCTGCGGCCTGCACCACTTTTTCGCCTACCGCGCTGCCGCTGCCTTTCAGGTCAGCATCGATGTTCTGCAGCAGGGAGCGTATGCCCTTGCCCAGCGCCTCCCGGCCGCCCGGGCTGGCGTTCTTCTTATTCGGCTGTTGGCTCATCGTCGACGGCTAGTATTTTATCCTGGCTTTTCATGCGGGTGGCGCCGTGTTTCTGGAGGATCTCGCGCGCCAGGTTGAGGTAGTTCACGGCCCCGGTGCTGTCGGCATCGTAGAGGACGGCCGGCTTGCCGAAGCTGGGCGCTTCTCCCAGCCGGGTATTGCGGTGGACGATGGTGCTGAAGACCATGTCGTCGAAATGTCTTTTCACCTCGTTGACCACCTGGTTGGACAGCCGGAGCCGGCCGTCATACATGGTCATGAGGATGCCTTCGATCTCCAGCTCGGGGTTGAGGTGGCTTTGGACGATTTTGATCGTGTTCAGCAGCTTGCCCAGCCCTTCCAGGGCAAAGAACTCGCATTGCACCGGCACGATCACGGCGTCGGCGGCCGTCAGCGCGTTGACGGTGATCAGGCCCAGGGAGGGGGAACAGTCGATGATGATGAAGTCATAGTCGTCCCTGACCCCTGCGGTGATCCTTTTGAGGACGCGCTCCCTGTCGGGATGGTTGATCAGCTCCAGCTCGGCGCCCACCAGGTCGATGTGGGAAGGCATCACGAAGAGCCCCGGAATCTCCGACTCCAGCAGCACGTCGGCCGGCGCCGTATCGCTGACCATGCAGTCGTACAGGCTCTGCTTCACGTTGCGCAGGTCGAAGCCCAGGCCCGTGGTGCTGTTGGCCTGCGGGTCGGCATCGATCAACAGGGTCTTGTATTCCAGCACGCCGAAGCTGGCCGCCAGGTTGATGGCGGTGGTGGTCTTCCCGACCCCGCCTTTTTGGTTTGCTATGGCAATCGTCCTTCCCATCCGGTTTGTTTGGCTTTCGGGCACCGGCCCGTCGGGACGGGCGGCGCCGGTTAATCGGTCCTGCTCAGAGGACCAGCTCCTCGCCGACGGCAGGGAGCAGCAATTCGCGGCCCGCCGCGGCAAAATGCGCCCTGGCGGCTTCGTGGTCTATGCGGACCAGGTCGAAGGTGTCGAAATGCACGCCGACGACCTTCCTGCACTGCAGCATCTCGGCGGCGATCAGCGCCTCCTGATACCCCATGGTGAAATTGTCCCCTACCGGCAGGATGGCAAAATCCAGCTTGAAGAAGCGGGGTATCAGCTGCATATCCATCGTCAGGGCGGTGTCTCCGCTGTGGTAAAAGCAGTCCTCCGCACTCTCTATCACAAAGCCGCCGGGATGGCCCGCATAGCTGCCATCGGCGAAACTGCTGGAATGTACCGCGGGGACGTACTTGACCCTGCCGAAGTCAAAACTCCACTGCCCGCCGTGGTTCATGGGATGCCCGTTCGGAATGCCCTGCCTGTCGAGCCAGGTCACGATCTCGTAGTTCGACACCACCATGGCGCCCGTCCGGCGGGCGATCCGCAGCAGATCGAGGGTATGATCCCCATGCCCATGGGTCACGAGGATATAGTCCGCCGGTATGTTATCCACATCCAAAGCTCCCGCCAGGGGGTTGCCGCTGATGAAGGGGTCGAAAAGGATCTGCTTGCCTCCCAGCTCCGCGCCCAGACAGGAATGCCCGTAATAGGTGATCTTCATAAACGTCTGCGGTATCCTGATTCGTGCAATATGGACAAAAATACAATGAATAGGCCAAAAAGGCCGAAGAAGTTATCAACGAGGGCCGCCCTTCCTGGCGCCTCGGCGGAAAAAGGGAAGGCTCCGGGAACATTTGCTACTTTTGTGTGTTTTTCAATCTGTTCTAGCGCGCATGATCACCATCGTTTCAGGTACCAACCGGCCAGGCAGCATCACGGCCGAAGTGATCCGCTGTTACCGGGAAGTCCTGGACAAGGCCGGGGTGAAGACCGCCGTGCTGTGGCCCGAGCGCATTGACCTGAACAGGAGGACCCCGGCGCTGGAAGCGGCCGAAGAAGAACTGCTGATCCCTGCGGAAAAGTTTGTCTTCGTGCTCCCCGAGTACAACGGCAGCTTCCCGGGGGCAGTCAAGACGCTGATCGACATGTGCCGCATCCCGGAATGTTTTTACGGGAAAAAGGCCCTGCTCACCGGCATCGCCGACGGGCGGGCCGGCAACCTGCGCGGCATGGAACACTTCACCGGCATCCTGAACCATATGCGGGTGGTGGTGCATCCCCATAAACTGCCTATCTCTGTCATCCGGAAACTGATGAACGAACGCGGCGAGCTGACGGACGAGGCCACCCTCGAGGTGATCCGGCTGCAACTCGAAGAATTCCTCGCTTTTTAGCCGCCGGACCAAAAACAGCATATGCGCTTCCGCTCCATATTGCCTTTCGTGGCCATCGCCCTGGTGCTGATGGACATCTACGTGTACCAGGCCCTGAAGGCCGCCATGATGCATGCCTCGCCGCGGCTGCGCCAGGCGGCCACGGTGGCCTACTGGCTGGTGGCCCTGGCCGGCTGGGCCTTCATCGCCTATCCGCTGATCACCGGCCGCATGGCGGGCCGCCAGTATGGGCACCTGTCCATGGTGCTGCTGACCCTGTTCGTCGGCCTGCTGCTGGGCAAGCTGCTCGCCTCCCTGGTGATCGGCATCGACGACCTGCGCCGGGGCATCACCTGGGTGGCCAGGCAGTCCGGCAGGGGAGCAGGGGCTGCGGCCCCCTCCGCGGGCGCAGCGATCAGCCGCTCGCAGTTCCTGTCCTGGCTGGGGTTGCTGGCCGGCGGCAGCATCGTCGCCACGCTGGTATACGGGTTTTCCAACAAGTACGATTACCGCGTCCGGCGCCTGAAGCTCCGCTTCCCCAACCTGCCGCCGGCCTTCCGCGGGCTCCGCATCCTGCAGCTCTCCGACATCCATTCGGGCAGCTTCGACAATGCCGACAAAGTGGCCCGGGGCATAGACATGGCCCTGGCCGAACGGCCGGACATCATTTTCTTTACAGGGGACCTGGTGAACAACCATACCGACGAAGTGCTGCCTTACGTGGAGCTGCTTTCACGCCTGCAGGCTCCCATGGGGGTCTATTCCATCCTCGGCAACCACGACTATGGCGATTACGCCAGCTGGCCCTCTCCGGAGGCCAAGGCCGAGAACCTGCAGCGGCTCAAGGACATCCAGGCCTCCATGGGGTGGACCATGCTGAACAACACGAACACCGTACTGGAACGCGGAGGTCAGCGCATCGCGCTCATCGGCGTGGAAAACTGGAGCGCCAAGCTGCATTTTCCCAAATACGGGGACCTGGCCGAAGCCTACCGCGGCGTGGAGGAGCTGCCCTTCAAAATTTTACTGTCCCATGACCCTTCCCACTGGGACGCGGAAGTGCGGCCCCGCTACGGGGACATAGACCTGATGCTGGCCGGCCACACCCACGGCATGCAGTTCGGGGTGGAAATTCCCGGCTTCCGCTGGAGCCCGGCGCAGTATGCGTATAAGGAGTGGGCCGGCCTGTACCGGGAAGGGGCCCAGCGCCTGTATGTCAACAGGGGCTACGGATTCATCGGCTACCCGGGGCGTGTAGGCATCCTGCCCGAGATCACGGTGATCGAGCTGGCCTGAGGCAGACCGGGGCCGCATATTATTTTGGCATGCTGTTCGTTATAGTAGGGAAGACCCGGCGCGCGGGCCCAAAAACACGCGAAGTCATTCACGGTACCGATTTTGCAGCAAAGGCTCAAATACCAAACACATACACACAAAGCACCTGTTCATCCAAACCTTAGCCATTTATGAAAAAACTACTGCTTGCTTTCTTCGCACTGGTGCTGCTGGCACCCTCGGCCATGGCCCAGCCCGGCCTGCACCTGGGCATCAAGGGCGGCGCCAACATGACCCGCATCGCCGGCGAAGGATACGACGACGCCTTCAAGTTCAACTATCACCTGGGGGGCTTCCTGCAGCTGGACCTCACCAAGGGCTTCGGCCTGCAGCCTGAGGTCATCTTTTCGCAGTCTACGAGCCGCACGGGCAGCCGTTTCAGCGATATCTACAATGACTTCGACGATGCCTACAACAACAAGGAGATCAAGCTGAACTACCTGAACATCCCCCTGTTGGCGAACATCAAGTTCAGCAATGCCCTCTGGCTGCAGCTGGGCCCCCAGTACAGCATTTTGATGGACGATCACAAGTCCCTGACCCAAAATGGAAAGGACGCCTTCAAGGGCGGGGATTTTTCCGCAGTTGCGGGCCTCTGGCTGAAGCTGCCCCTGGGCCTCAACGCCAGCGCACGCTATGTCATCGGCCTCAGCGATATCCAGGACCTGCCCGACAACAACAAGTGGCAGAACCAGTCCATCCAGCTGGGCATAGGGCTGCGCATCTTTTGAGCCGGCACTCCGGGCGTAAAAAACCTTCCTGTGGAAGGTTTTTTTTACGCCCGGCCGGTTTTGCCCGTTGCCTGAATTTCCAGTAGGTTTGCCCAGGGCCAAACCCGAGGATATGCCCGCTAACGCCCTGCTGCTGAAAGCGTATCGCCTGATGTACACGGCTATGACCATGGCCGGCACGTACGAGGCGCAGCGCCGCCGCTGTCCTTATGTCCATTCCACCTCCCGCGGACACGAGGCCATACAGGTGGCGGCGGGCCTGCAGCTGAAGCCCTGGGACTATGCCAGCCCCTATTACCGCGACGACGCGATGCTGCTGGCCATGGGCTTCCGCCCTTACGAGCTGATGCTGCAATTGCTGGCCAGGAAGGACGACCCCTTCACCGGGGGCCGCTCCTATTACAGCCATCCCTGCTCCACCGCTCCCGACAAGCCGCAGATCCCCCACCAGAGCAGCGCCACGGGCATGCAGGCCATCCCCGCCACCGGCATGGCCCAGGGCATACAGTACCTGGAAAAAATACAGGCCCTGCCCCGCCGGGCAGCGGAAGGAGAGCCGCCGCTGGTGCTCTGCTCCCTGGGCGACGGCAGCCTGACGGAAGGAGAGGTCAGCGAGGCCTTCCAGTTCGCCGCCCTGCACCGCCTGCCCGTGCTGTACCTGGTCCAGGACAACGACTGGGGCATCTCCGTGCGCGGAGAGGAAGCCCGGGTGGCCGACGCCTACGATTTTGCGGCCGGCTTCCCCGGCATACAGCGCCTGCGCGTGGACGGCAGCCTCTTCGAAGAAGCCTGGCACGGGCTGCGCTCCGCCATGCAATACGTCCGGGAACAGCGGGCGCCCATGCTGCTGCATGCCACGGTGCCCTTGCTGGGCCATCATACCTCCGGCGTGCGCAAGGAAACCTACCGGCCGCCGGAGGACCTGGCGCGCCACGCCCTGCACGATCCCCTGCCCCGGCTGCGGCAGCGCCTCCTCGGCGAGGGCGCCGGCGAAGCGGAGCTGCAGGCCCTGGAAGCCTCCTGCCGCACCTTGGTGGAGCAGGACTTCGAGAAAGCCTGGCAGGCCGCCGAGCCCGACCCCGCGACGGTGGCCACACATGTCTTCGCCCCCAGCCCCGTGCAGGCGGAAGAAGGCTGCCGCCGCCCCGCGCAGGGGGAGACCGTGCGGATGGTGGACGCCGCCCTGCACGCCGTCGCCGAGATCCTCCGCGACCACCCCGAGGCCATTTTCTTCGGCCAGGACGTGGGGCGCCGCCTGGGCGGCGTCTTCCGCGAGGCCGCCACCCTGGCGGAGCGCTTCGGCACCGACAGGGTCTTCAACACCGCCATACAGGAAGCCTATGTGGTCGGCGCTACCGCCGGGCTCAGCGCCGTGGGCGTAAAGCCCATCGTCGAGGTGCAGTTCGCCGACTATCTCTATCCCGGCCTCAACCAGCTGGTGTGCGAGGTCGCCAAATCAGGATACCTCTCCTGCGGCCGCTTTCCCGTGCAGATGGTGCTGCGGGTGCCCACGGGGGCCTACGGCGGCGGAGGCCCCTATCATTCCGGCAGCATAGAAAGCACCCTGCTGTCCATCAAAGGCATCAAGGTCGTCTACCCCTCCAACGCCGCGGACATGAAGGGGCTCATGAAAGCCGCCTGGCGGGACCCCAACCCGGTGGTGATGCTGGAACACAAAGGCTTGTACTGGGGCAAGGTGCCGGGGACGCAGGCCGCAGCCACCGTAGAGCCCGACGAGGCCTACTGCCGGCCCCTGGGCCGCGCCTGCCGGGTGCTGGAGGCCGACCCCGCGGCCTGCGCCCGGGGCCTCAGCCTCTGCGTGGTGAGCTATGGCATGGGGGTGCACTGGGCCCTGAACGCGGCCCGGCATTTTCCGGGGCGGATCGCCCTGGTGGACCTGCGCTGCCTGGAGCCCCTGGATGAAGACCTGGTCTACAGTGAGGTCATGCGCCACGGCAAATGCCTGGTGCTGACCGAGGAGCCCCTGCGGCATTCCTTTGCCGAGGCGCTGGCGGCCCGCATCATGCAGCACTGCTTTGCCCGCCTGGACGCCCCCGTGGCCACCCTGGGCGCCCTCAACCTGCCCGCCGTACCCCTCCACACGGGCCTGGAAGCAGCCATGCTGCCCTCCGCCGAAAAAACCCGTGACGCCATCGCCGCCCTGCTGCGCTACTGAGCCCGGGCCGCGTCTGCAGCCTTCGGCTTCTTCAGCGATTATTGTATTTTCACCCCGGGCGCTGTCGCCCTTCACCAAGCAAATCCATAACATGAGCACGACCAGAAGAGATTTTCTCCGGAACAGCTCCGCCGTGCTGGCGGGGGCTGGTCTGGCGGGGCTGGCTGCCCCCCTGCCTGCCGCGCCCCGGCGGCGCGCAGCGCCCAGCGACAGGATCCGCGTGGCCCTCATCGGCGCCCGCAACATGGGCTTTGGCGACCTGAGCAATGCGCTGGGCCAGCCCGACGTCGAATGCGCGGCCATCTGCGATGTGGACGCCCACATCCTCCGGCAGCGGAGGGCGGAGGTGGAGAAGCGTCAGGGCAAGGCCCCCGAGGGCTACGGGGATTTCCGCAAGCTGCTGGAACGCCGCGACATCGACGCGGTGATCATCGGCACCCCGGACCACTGGCACTGCCTCACCACCGTCTATGCCTGCCAGGCGGGGAAGGACGTATACGTGGAAAAGCCGCTGGCCAACTCCATCGACGAGTGCGCGCTGATGGTCAAGGCAGCCCGCCGCTACGGGCGGGTCGTGCAGGTGGGCCAGCAGCAGCGCAGCGGTGCCCACTGGCAGCAGGCCATGACCTTCATGAAAGAAGGGAAGATCGGTCAGCTGCGCAAGGTCCTCGTATGGGGCAACTTCGGCTACGGCATCGGCGCTCCCAAGGTGCCCGACGCGCCGGTACCCGAGGGCGTGGACTATGACTTCTGGCTGGGGCCGGCACCCCAGCGGAGTTTCAACCCCTCGCGCTTCCACGGCAACTGGCGCATGTTCTGGGACTATGGTGGCGGCCTGATGACCGACTGGGGGGTGCATCTTCTGGACATGGCCCTCTGGGTCAAGGACGTCCGCACCCCGCCCCTGTCCGTCATGTCCACCGGCGGCAACTGGGCGTATCCGGACCATGCCCATGAAACCTTCGACACCCTCACGGTGAACTACCAGCTGCCGGACTACACCATCACCTGGCAGCATACCGCAGGCACGGACCAGGGCCCCTACGGGCGCAGCTACGGCCTCGCCTACATCGGCAACGACGCCACCCTGGTCATCGACCGGGCTGGCTGGGAGCTGCTGCCCGAGACCCGCGGCGGCAAGCCGGCGGTGCCCCGCATGCCCAAGCACCCGGGCCACGATTCCCATGCCGAGCACATGCGGAATTTCCTGGACTGCATCAAGAGCCGCAAAGACCCCCACTGCACTGTCGAGAACGGCGCGCTGGTGGCCTCTTACGCCCATATGGGCAACCTCTCGCTGCGCGCGGGGGCGGCCCTGCACTGGGACGACAAACGCAAAGACTTCGGGGAAAAGCACCCGGCCAACGCCCTGCTGCGGCCGGCGTACCGCCGGCCCTGGAGCTGGCCCAGCATCTAGGCTCTTCCGATGGCTGTCCTCGCCTGCCGGAAGATGCCCCAGGCCCGCAGCGTCAGTATGGCCACCAGGGGCAGCACCTCCAGGGGAAACTGCTGAGGCAGCACGAACCAGCCGGTCAGCACCACCAGGTTGAGCAGTATGGTGAGCAGCGCATAGCGCTGGGTGCCGGCGCCCCGGCTCCGGGTATAGAAGCTGAAGACCAGGTGCGGCGGAAAAGCCCAGAGCAGGTTGTAGTTCCAGGCGCAGACCCGGTGGTCGGTGCCGAACCACATGAACAGCATGAAACAGCCCAGCAGGCCCGTCAGGAAGAACAGGCAGCGGTCCACCCAGGGCAGGATGCGGGCCTCGGCGCCGCCGCTGGACCGCGTCGCCATCGCCCCGTCCAGGGCCAGCAGGATAAACCAGAAAAGGGGCTTCCGGTACAGGGGATAGGCGCCCGGTCGGGAAGGGCCGGGATCATAGGCCACGCGGGTCTCCCCCACCAGGGGCCGGCCGCCGGCCTGGGAGGCGCCCACGCCCGCCATCAGGTAATCGGGCAGGAACATCACCTGCATGGGCTGCATTACCGCGTCGGTGGGGGTGCCGAAGAGCAGGTTGATGCCCAGCCGCTCCCAGGGATGGCCCCCCAGGTACCCGTTGATGATGCTCCGGAAGCTCATGCCTTTTTCCGGGATCACGTCGGGAACCGACCAGGCAGGACCCAGCACTTTCGAAAAAATATCCCGTATCCGGGTGGAACAATTGTCGAACAGGAAATCGTATTGATAATAGCGGTTCTCGGGCTGGTAGTTGCGCTGCAGGAACTGCCAGACGGCCTCGCGCTGGGCGCAGGACAGGTCCAGGACCTGCTCGATCACCTTGCGGTGCTCATAACGGTAGGCCATCAGGAAGGAAGGGTAGTCCTGCACCGACAGGTAATACGGCAGCTTGCCCCGCGTGAACTGCCAGTAAAAATCCGGGCGGTCGAAGTCGAAGGTACCGTAGTTGAAGACATAGTCGAAACCCCGGCTGGAGTCGACCACGCGGACGGCGCTGTGCCCGAAGCAGGCATAGAGGTCGTCCCCCGTACCGCAGGTCAGCAAGCTGACGCGCAGCCCGCAGGGCTGTCCAAGCGTGGGCAGGGCCCAGAGCAGGCCAGCCGCTGCCGGCAGCAGCAGGCGTACAAGGCGGCGCAGGGCCGGGCGGCGGTTCTCATGCATGGCGCCAAAAGTAGCAAAAAGAAAACAGCCGGCGGAGGCCCGGCCCTATCCTTGCCCGCCTCGGCAGTAAGGCGTATTTTTACCGGCCACCTAGCGAAAACAGCCCCTCATGATATTGTCCATGCGACGAATGCTTCCCGCCCTGCTCCTGGGCACCCTGCTGCTGGCCGGCTGCGCCAGCAGCCGCCTGCACGGCAGCCATGCCCCCTTTTTCTTCATCCAGATGTCGGATCCGCAGTTCGGCATGTACACCAACGACCATGGCTTCGCCCGGGAGACCGCGCAGTTTGAACAGGCCATCGCCGCGGCCAACCGCCTGCACCCCGCCTTTGTCGTGGTCTGCGGGGACCTGGTCAACCAGCCTGACAGCCCCGCGCAGGTGGCCGAGTACCGCCGCATCGCGGCCCGACTGGATCCTTCCATCCCCCTGTACAACGTCGCGGGGAACCACGACGTGGGCAAGGCCCGCCCCGACCCCAGGCTGCTGGCGCGTTACCGCGAGGTCTTTGGAAAAGATTATTACCACTTCGTCAGCGGGGATCTCTACGGCATCGTCCTGAACTCCTCCCTGTTCTTCGATCCCAGCCTGGTCGGCGACGAAGCCGCCCGCCAGGAAGCCTGGCTGCGCCGCACCCTGAAACAGGCAAGGCGGCGGGGCTACCGGCACATCGTGGTATTCCAGCATATCCCCTGGTTCCTGGAAAATCCGGATGAAAAGGACCAGTATTTCAACATTCCCCTGGAGCGGCGACAGCGTTACCTGGCGCTGTTCCGCCGGTACGGCGTGGAGTGGATATTCGCCGGCCACCTGCACCGCAACGCCCTGGGCCGCGACGGCCGCCTCACCATGGTGACCACGGGCCCGGTAGGCAAGCCCCTGGGCGCCGACCCTTCGGGCCTGCGGATCGTGCAGGTACGGGACAGCGGCATCAGCCAGCGGTATTACCCCCTGGATGCCCTCCCGGCCTCGGTGACGCCCTGAGGGCGCTTCATTTGAACTGCTGCATGTCCACCAGCCGCTTGTAGTAGCCGTTCAGGGCCATGAGCTCCTCATGCCGGCCCCTTTCCACGATGGTCCCCTCCCGCAGCACCACGATCTCGTCGGCGTGCTGTATGGTAGACAGGCGGTGGGCGATGACGATGCTGGTTCGGTGCTGCATGAGGTTGTGGATGGCCTCCTGAACCATGCGTTCGCTCTCCGTGTCCAGGGAAGAAGTGGCCTCGTCCAGGATGAGCACCGGCGGGTTCTTGAGCACAGCCCTGGCGATGGTGAGGCGCTGCCGCTCACCGCCGCTGAGCTTGGCGCCGCGGTCACCGATATTGGTCTGGTAGCCCTGCTCCTTGGCCATGATGAACCCGTGGGCATTGGCCACCTTGGCGGCGGCGATGACCTGCTCTTCCGTCGCCCCTTCGCTGCCCAGCACGATGTTGTTGAATATGGTGTCGTTGAACAGGATAGGCTCCTGGGTGACGATACCCATCAGGTTCCGCAGGTCGGCCAGGCGGTATTCGGCGATGTTGAGGCCGTCCAGGTACAGGGCCCCCTCGCTGACGTCGTGGAAACGGGGGATCAGGTCGGCCAGCGTGGACTTGCCGGCACCGGAAGCCCCCACCACCGCGACCATATGGCCCTTGGGTATGGTGAGGTTGATGTCCCGGAGCACCTGCTTGTCGCCATAGCGGAAGCCAGCCCCCTCGAAGCGGATGCTGTCGCGGAAGCCATGCACTGGCTGGGCGTCGGGCTTTTCCCTGACCGTCTCCGCGACATCCAGGATATGCTGTATACGCTCGGCGCTGGCGCGGCCGCGCTGTATGTTGTACGCCGCCGTGGAAAAAGACTTGAGGGGGTTGATGATCTGGGTGAAGATCGCGATGTAGCCGATGAACACGTCGGCGCTGACCAGGGGCGGGGTGGCCAGCGCCAGGCGCCCCCCGAAATACAACACCACGCAAAGGACCACGATGCCCAGGAACTCGCTCATGGGCGAGGCCAGGTCGCGGCGGCGGTTGATGCGGTTCTTGATGCGGAACAGGTTGTCGTTCTCCGCGCCGAACTTACCCAGCTGGCGCGCCTCCGCGTTGAAGGCTTTGACGATGCGCATGCCGCCCAGGGTCTCCTCCATGATGGAGAGCAGGTCTCCCAGCTTGCTCTGGCCGGCGCTGGAATGCCGCTTGAGGGATTTGCTCACCCGTCCGATGACGAAGCCGGTGACCGGCAGCAGCACCACCAGGAACAAGGTGAGCTGGGGACTGAGCTTGACCAGGAAGAAGAGGTAGACGATGATGGTGAAGGGCTCCTGGAAAGCCGTCTGCAGCACACTGACGATGGAGGTCTCCACCTCCTGCAGGTCGTTGGTCATCCGGCTGAGCAGGTCGCCCTTGCGCTTCTCGGAAAAATAGCTGATGGGCAGCTTCAGGACCTTGCTGAACAGGTCCGCACGCATGTCGTTGACGACGGCATTGCGGATGGGCGAATTGATGTACAGGGCCAGGTACAGGAACAGGTTCTTGAAGAGGATGGCGGCAATGACCACCAGGCAGATGAAGCCCAGCGCCTGGGGCTTGCCGTGATGAATGATGATCTGCGACAGCCAGTAGTTGAACTGGTCCACGGCGCCGTCGACGGTGATCCGCGGCGCCGGCCGGGCATGCACCAGCTCGGTCTTGCCGAAGATCAGCGACATGAAATGGATGAGCAGGGCCAGGGAGACCAGTGAGAACAGGATCGAGAGCAGGTTGCAGAGAAAGTAAAGAAGGATCTTCCGGGTATGCCGCTTCAGGTAGCGGAAAATAGGGAACAGGCTCTTCATCGCATCGGCGGCTTGCGGGTCATGACGGCTAATTGGAACAAAGTGCGTAAATTTACGACATTAACCAGGAACGGAGGGTAAAGTTATGCAGGAAGGGAAGCGCCAAAAGCAGGTCGGCAAGCTGTTGAGCGAGGAATTGAGCCGCATTTTCCAGCGGCTGGGACTGAATGTCGTCCAGGGGGGGATGATCTCCATCTCCGCGGTGCGCATGACGCCGGATCTGCTGGAGGCCCGCATCTATCTCAGCCTGTTCAACATCGATGATCCGGCCCTCATGCTCCAGCACATCAAGGACCGGGGATGGGAGATCAAAAAGGAGCTGGCCGCCCGGGTGAAGAACCAGCTGCGCCGCATGCCGGAGCTCATCTTTTTCCTGGACGACACCCTCGACTATGTCTACCATATGGAAGGGATTTTCAAGAAGATCCACGACGAGGAGGGTCCCGCCCCGGACACGGAAGCCGGCGGGCAGGGCTGAGGCCCGCCAAGCACCTTTAAAACCCTTTCCCGTTTGATCTGGTCTTTTGCCACACGCTACCTCATCGCCCGCAAATCCACGCAGGCGATCAACATCATCTCCTGGGTGAGCATCACCGCCATCGCCGTGGGCGCCTCGGCGCTCATCATCGTGCTCAGCGTGTTCAACGGCTTCGAGGACCTGGTCAAATCCCTGTATTCCTCCTTTTATCCCGAGATCAAGGTATCCCCTGAAAGGGGCAAGACTATGCTGGTGGATCCCTCGAGGCTGGATTCCCTGCGGGCCCTCTATGGCGTGGGCACCGTCTCCGAGGTGCTCGAGGAAAAGGGGGTGCTGC
The DNA here is from genome assembly GCA_966252445.1 of uncultured Chitinophagaceae bacterium. GTDB lineage: Bacteria > Bacteroidota > Bacteroidia > Chitinophagales > Chitinophagaceae > CBINPH01. The sequence goes on from CBINPH010000013.1 coordinate 14,445, forward strand.
AATACAACGGGGAGCGGGTCATCGCCGTCATGAAGGGCGTAGACAGCGCCTATGCCCGGGTGACGGGGCTTCCGCGACGGATCATCCGCGGCAGCTTCGCCACCGGCAGCGACACCCTGCCCCAGGCGGTGCTGGGCACGGGCATAGAGGCCGCCCTGGGCGTGGATGTGCAGCGCGACTTCATCCCCCTGGTGCTGTACCTGCCCAACGCGGCGGCGCAAAGCTTCACGACGGCCGGGCAGGCCTTTCATGTGGGGCAGCTGCACCCGGCGGGCACCTTCGCCATCCAGCAGGATTTCGACAACCAATACGTCATCACCAGCCTGGATTACCTCAGGAGCCTGATGGGCCTGTCCCCGCAGACCGTGTCGGGGCTGGAGATCGCCCTGCAGCCCGGCGCCGACCCGGACCGGGCGAAAACGGCGATCCGCGCCCTCATGGGGCCGGGCTGCCTGGTGCAGGACCGCTACGAACAAAACCGCTCCCTGTACGGCATCATGCAGACGGAGAAATGGGCGGTCTATGCCATCCTCTGCTTCATTTTCGTGGTGGCCGCCTTCAACATGATCGGCTCCCTGTCCATGCTGGTGATCGAAAAACGGCGGGACATCTCCATCCTGAAGGCCATGGGCGCCGCCCCCGCCCTGGTGCAGCGCATTTTCCTGGCGGAAGGGTTGCTCATCGCCGCCAGCGGCGCCCTGGCGGGCACCCTGTTCGCCGTGCTCATCTGCCTGGGACAGCAGCGCTTCGGATGGGTGCGCCTGGGTGCCGGCACCTTCGTCGTGGACCAGTACCCCGTGAGCATGGAGGCGGGGGATTTCCTGCTGGTATGGGTCACCATCGTCGTCATCGCGCTGGCCGCAGCCTGGTACCCGGCGCGGCGGGCGGCGCGGCAGCCGGTGGACCTGAAGGCGGAATGAGAAAAAGCCGCGCTTCCTGCAAAGGTTTGCCGTTCCGATATTTTGTGTAGTTTTAAACCCGCATCCAAACCGCCGATCATGAAAAAAATGTCCCTGGCCTGCAGCCTATTCGCCCTTTGCCTTCTGGCCGGTCTGGCCGCCACTGCACAGTCCGACGCCCCCAGGGGCCGGGAGGCCACCCGCTGGCTCAAGCAGGGCAGCTGGCGTCACGGGCTGACCATGCAGACACACCCCTCCCTGAGCGCCGAGGAGTTCGCCGCCCAGTACCGGGCGCATCCCGAGCGCTGGGACAAGGCCTTCGCCTTCATGCAGCGCAGCGACCTGGGAACCCTGGCGCCGGGGAAATACCCCATCGACGGCGACAACGTCTATGCCACCATCAGCGAATATGTGCCCAAGGATAAAGCCCAGGTGGGTTGGGAGTCCCACCGCCGCTATGCGGACATCCAATGCACGATCAGCGGGGAAGAGGAGATCGGCGTGGGCAAGGTGGCCGACGCCACCGTCATCAAACCTTATGACAGCGCGGCTGACGTCGCCAACTATACCGTCAAAGGCCGCTTCTACCGCGCGCGCCCCGGCACCTTCTTCATCTTTTTCCCCCAGGAGACCCACCGTCCCGGCGTCAACACCGGCGGCAGCACAGCCACGGTGCGGAAGCTCGTCGTGAAGGTGCGCGTCGCCGACTGAGCCCGCAGCGGGTTGGGCAGAATTTCCTACTTTAGCCGCATGAGCAAACGATTATTCCTGTTGGACGCCATGGCGCTGGTGTATCGCGCGTATTATGCGCTGATCCGCAGCCCGCGGCATACCAGTACCGGGCGCAATACCAATGCCCAGTTCGGGTTCACCAACACCCTGATCGACCTGATCAACAAGGAACAGCCCAGCCATATCGCCGTGGCCTTCGACACCCATGCGCCCACGGAGCGCCATACCGATTTCGTCGACTACAAGGCCAACCGCGAAGATACCCCCGAGGACATCCTCAGCGCCCTGCCGGACATCAAGCGCATCATCAACGGCTTCCACATCCCTGCCCTGGAGCTGGACGGCTACGAGGCCGACGACATCATCGGCACCCTGGCGCTGGAGGCGGCCGCCAAAGGCTATACCGTCTATATGGTGACTCCCGACAAAGACTACGGGCAGCTGGTCAGCGACAAGGTCTTCATTTACAAGCCGCCGTTTCAGGGCAAGAAGGAAGAGATCCTCGGCCCGAAGGAGGTGTGCGAAAAATGGGGGCTGCAGCAGGTCTCCCAGGTGATCGACCTGCTGGGCCTCATGGGCGACAGCGTGGACAACATCCCCGGCATACCCGGGGTGGGCGAAAAGACTGCCGTGAAGCTGCTGACCCAGTACGGCACCCTGGAGAACATCCTGGAGCAGGCCGGGGAGATCAAGGGCAAGCTGGGGGAAAAAATCCGGGAGCACAGGGACCTCGCCCTGCTGTCCAAGAAACTGGCCACCATCATCACCAACGTGCCCGTGGCATTCCACGAAAAGGATTTCGAGCGCAGCGAACCCGATACGGAAGCCCTGGCGGCCGTCTTCGCCGACCTGGAGTTCCGCTCCCTGGGCAAGCGTGTGCTGGGCAGCGACTTTTCCCCTGCCGGGGGCCTGGCCGCCGCAGGGAGCCTGCAGCAGGACCTGTTCGGCAACACGGTGGAGCCTGCGGCGCCACGTACGGCGGCGGCACCGGCCCCTGCCGCCGCGGAAGATGTGGCGGTGCCCGGACTGAACCATATCGGCAACACCAGCCACCAGTACACGCTGGTGGACAGCCCCGAGGCCCGCAAGGCCTTGATCGAGACCCTCCTCACCCAGACCGAGATCTGCTTCGATACCGAAACCACGGGCACGGACCCCCGCCAGGCGGACATCGTGGGCATGAGCTTTGCCATCCGCCCCGCCGAGGCCTATTATGTACCCCTGCCCCCGGACAGGGCGGAGGCCGAAGCGGTCATGGCCGAGTTCAGCCCCCTGTTCGGCAACGAAGCCATCACCTTCATCGGGCAGAACATCAAATTCGACCTGCTGGTCATCCGGCAATACGGGCTGCAGGTCCGGGGGCCTATTTTCGACACCATGCTCGCCCATTACCTGATCGAACCGGAGGGGCGGCGCAGCATGGACCTGCTGGCCGAACAGTACCTGCAATACACGCCTGTGCCGATCGAAAACCTGATCGGCAAGAAAGGCAAGGGCCAGGGCAGCATGCGCGACGTGCCCCTGGACCAGATCAAGGAATACGCCGCGGAGGATGCGGACATCACCCTGCAGCTGAAAGCGAAGTTCCTTCCCCTGGTCGCCGAACGCAGCGTGGAAAAAGTTTTCCGGACCGTGGAGCTGCCCCTGGTCCAGGTCCTGGCCGACATGGAGTACGAGGGCGTGCGGGTAGACCCGCAGACGCTGCGGGAGCTCTCCGTCAGCCTGGAGGGGGAGATTACCTCCACGGAGGCCTCGGTCTACGAACAGGCCGGCCTGAAGTTCAACCTATCCTCGCCGCGGCAGCTGGGCGAGGTGCTCTTCGAGCATTTGCGCCTCGAGGACCGTCCGCAGAAAACCCGGACGGGACAGTATGCCACGGGCGAAGATGTGCTGACCAAGCTGGCCCACAAGCACCGGATCATCGGCGACATCCTGCAGTACCGCGAGCTCACCAAGCTCAAGTCCACCTACGTGGATACCCTGCCCACCCTGATCAACCCGCTCACCGCCAGGGTGCACACCACCTACAACCAGGCGGTGGCCGTGACGGGGCGCCTCAGTTCCAACAACCCCAACCTGCAGAACATCCCCATACGCACGGCCAGGGGCCGGGAGATCCGCAAGGCCTTCGTGCCGCGCGACGAGGACCATGTGCTGCTCTCCGCGGACTACTCGCAGATCGAACTGCGGATCATCGCGGCCATCAGCGGCGACGAGCACATGATCGAAGCGTTCCGCAACCGCCGCGACATCCACGCCATCACGGCCGCCAAGGTGTTCGGCGTCCCGGAAGAAGAGGTCACCCGCGAGATGCGCAGCAACGCCAAGGCCGTCAACTTCGGGATCATCTACGGCGTCAGCGCCTTCGGGCTGGCCGAAAACATCGGCATCTCCCGTACGGAGGCGAAGGCCATGATCGAGAACTATTTCACCCAGTATCCGGGCATCCGCGCTTACATGCAGAACCAGGTCGCCTTTGCCAAGGCTCACGGGTACGTGCAAACGGTGCTGGGCCGCAAACGCTGGCTCCGCGACATCCATTCCTCCAACTCCGTGGTGCGGGGCTTCGCCGAAAGGAATGCCGTCAACATGCCCATCCAGGGTACGGCGGCGGACATGATCAAGCTGGCCATGATCGCCATCCACAGGGACATGCAGAAACGGCGCATGCGCTCCCGCATGGTGCTGCAGGTGCATGACGAACTGGTCTTCGACGCCCACCGGGATGAAGTGGAAGAGCTGGGGCCCCTGGTCCTGGATCACATGCGCAACGCCCTTCCCCTGGACGTTCCCATAGACGCGGAAATCGGCACCGGTGCCAACTGGCTGGAGGCCCACTGAGTCATGCAACTGCCTTCGCCGGCGCCATCCGGAAAAAAAGTTCGACCTTTGCCCCTTCAAAATCACCCGCAGCCCCTATGGTACGCAAACTCTTTTTGAAATACCGCCTGCACCTCGGCATCCTGCTGCTGCTGCTCGGCGTCTACTTTACCTATTCCATCGGCATCGCCATTTCCTGGATATTTTTCCTGGCCGGCCTGATCCTGGTGTTCACCCACTTCTTCCTCGGGCCCCTGGGCCTGGCCCAGGAGTACCTGGAAAGGGCGGACCTGGAAGGCGCCGACAAGGTCCTCAGCACGATCCGCTATCCCGGCCTGCTGTACAAGCCCATCCGGTCGACCTACTACTTTCTCAAGTCCATCGTGGCCAGCACGCAGCAAAACCTGGACAGCGCCGAAGACTATATGAAGAAAAGCGTGTCGCTGGGCGCGCCGATGAAAGAAGTGCAGGCCCAGGCCTTCTTTCAGCTCGGCACCATTTCTTACCAGAAAAGCAACCTGAAGGCGGCCGACGACTATCTCAAAAAAGCGTTGAACGCCGGGCTTCCCGACAACGAAAGCAAGGCGGCGGCTTACCTGCAGCTGGCCTCCATCGCCATGACGCGCCACGACTACAAGGGGGTCCGGCGTTACCACCGGCTCTGCAAGGAGCAGAAGCCCACCACGCGGGAGATCCTGGACCAGCTGCGCCAGCTGGACAAATACATCCCCCGCATGCCCGGATAGGCCTCCCGGCTCATCTTCCGTTGCTTTCCCCTGGAGCGCGCGGCCATCCCGCCTGTCAACGGACGAGAGGCCCGGGGATATAATTTTTTAAAGACATTCAGTATATTTGCGCCGTCAGTACAAGACGTTAAAACCTCGTCAGGGAGCTGCGAGTATACGTGCGGAACGCACGCAGGAGCGGAGGAGCCTGTACAGGCACTTACCTTTTGCCCTTCCGCACCAAGCCCATGACCGTTTGCATTCACCAATCACCTTCGCCCCGTAATCGCTACAACATGCTGAGAGATCTTCAAGTGTCCGGTGAAAAAGCCACCCGTGACGGCTTTGGCGCGGGCATCTACGAGATCGGGAAAGCCAATCCCGATGTCGTTGTGCTGACAGCCGACCTGGCCGGTTCCCTCAAACTGGAGAAGTTCATCGCCGATTTCCCCGACCGCTTCGTGCAGTGCGGGATATCCGAAGCCAACATGATCGGCATGGCCGCCGGCCTGACCATCGGCGGCAAGATCCCCTATACCACCACCTTCGCCAATTTTTCCACGGGACGGGTATACGACCAGATCCGGCAGTCCGTGGCCTATTCGGGCAAGAACGTCAAAATCTGCGCCTCGCATGCCGGCCTCACGCTGGGCGAGGACGGGGCCACCCACCAGATCCTGGAGGACATAGGCCTGATGAAGATGCTGCCCTCCATGACGGTGATCGTCCCCTGCGACTACAACCAGACCAAGGCCGCCACCATGGCCATCGCCGCCCACGAAGGGCCGGTATATCTGCGTTTCGGCCGCCCCAAATGGCCCATCTTTACCGCCCCGGACCAGCCTTTCGAGATCGGCAAGGCCCAGGTGCTCTGCGAGGGCAGCGACATCACCCTGTTCGCCTGCGGCCACCTGGTGTGGAAAGCCGTCCTGGCCGGTCGTCTGCTGGAAGAGCGGGGCCTCAGCGTGGAGCTCATCAACATCCATACGATCAAGCCGCTGGATACCGAGGCCGTCCTGGCGTCCATCCG
>CBINPH010000014.1:0-19715 GCA_966252445.1 uncultured Chitinophagaceae bacterium
GGTAATCAAGCTTAATTCTCTATTCAGCCTGCCCTACAGATGGGGTCCATTATAGGACGACCCCCGCGAGGCAGCCTGCGGTCCCCTGGCGGGCGTGCGGAGGGCCCATGCCTGCAGCCCCGGGCAGGCGGTATGGGCCCTGGCCTGTGACCTGCCTTATATGGAGGCGGCCCCGATGGAGGTCCTGGCCTCGGCCTACCGCCGCCACCCCGGCTACGAAGCCTATGCCTTCCGGGTGGCGGGCGTCCTGGAGCCGCTCTGCGCCATCTACAGGCCGCCGGCCCGGGAGGCCTCCCTGCAGGCATTGCTCCACCAGGCCAGGACGCTGGTCCTGCCCTGCCCGCCGGCCATGCAGCCTTGTTTCAGAAATTGCAACCTGCCCGCTGCGCTGGAGGGCGCCGGGTGATGAAGGCCGCAGCGGTCGCCGCTCAGCCCATCTGTACCAGGGAGGCGTCCTTGGTCTCGAGCACGGACTGCCCCATGAGGTATTCGTCCACCTTGCGGGCGCATTCCCGGCCCTCGGAGATGGCCCAGACGACCAGCGACTGCCCCCGCCGCATGTCGCCGGCGGCGAAGATGCGGGGGATGTTGGTCTGGAATTCCTTTTCTCCGGCCTTGACGTTGCCGCGCTCGTCGGTCTCGACGCCCAGGTCCTCCACCATGCCTTCGGTCTCGGGATGGACAAAGCCCATGGCCAGCAAGGCCAGCTCGCAGGGGATGTCCGTTTCGCTGCCGGGTACTTCGACGAATTTGGCGGGGCGTCCCTCCTTGGAGACCTCCCATTCCAGGCGGACGATGCGCAGGGCCTTCAGTTTTCCCTGCTCGTCGCCGATGAAAGCCTTGGTGGCGATGGCCCATTCCCGTACGGCCCCTTCTTCATGGGAAGACGAGGTTTTCAGGATCATGGGATAGGTGGGCCAGGGCATGTAAGGGGTGCGGGATTCCGGCGGCTTGGGCAGCAGCTCGAACTGGGTGACGCTCTTGGCGCCCTGGCGGTTGGAGGTGCCCACACAGTCGGAGCCGGTGTCTCCGCCGCCGATGACGACCACGTTTTTGCCGGTGGCCAGGATATCGGCCCCATCCACGGGCAGGCCGGAGACCCGCTTGTTCTGTTGCTTCAGGAAAGACATGGCGAAATGCACGCCGTCGAGTTCGCGGCCCGGCGCCGTCAGGTCGCGGGGAATGGTGCTGCCCCCCGCCAGGACGATGGCCTGGTATTCGTGAAGCAGGTCGTTCACCGGCAGGTTGACGCCCACATGAACACCGCAGCGGAAAACCACACCCTCCTCTTCCATCACGGCTATGCGGCGGTCGATGACCCATTTCTCCAGTTTGAAATCGGGAATGCCGTAGCGCAGCAGGCCGCCGGGGCGGTCGTCGCGTTCGAAGACGGTCACCTCATGCCCGGCATAGTTCAGCTGGGCGGCGGCGGCCAGTCCCGCGGGACCGGAACCGACGACGGCCACCCGCTTGCCGGTGCGGATGCGGGGAAGGCGCGGCTGGACCAGGTTTTTTTCGTAGGCGATCTCGATGATGTGCTTCTCGATCTCCTCGATGGTGATCGCCGGCTGGTTGATGCCCAGCACGCAGGCGGACTCGCAGGGGGCGGGGCAGATGCGCCCGGTGAACTCCGGAAAATTGTTGGTCGAGGTAAGGATCATGTAGGCGTCCTCCCACTGCTGGCGGTAGACGGCGTCGTTGAATTCCGGGATGATGTTGCCCAGGGGACAGCCATGGTGGCAGAAGGGCACCCCGCAGTTCATGCAGCGGCCCGCCTGCTGGTTGAGCTTCTCCGGCGCGAAGCGGCGGATGAACTCCCGGTAATGGTGTACCCTTTCGGCGGCCGGCTCCTTTTCGGGGAGCTCCCTGGTGTATTCCAGAAATCCTGTCGTTTTTCCCATATCACTGCACTGTTAGTTCGATGCTCAACGCACCGCTGCCTGGGACAGCTGGCGCATCTGCAGCACCTTCTTGAATTCCTTAGGAAAGATCTTGATGAAATTTTTGAGCTGGTTGTCCCAGTCCTTCAGGACGAAATCGGCCACGGCGCTGCCCGTATAGGCATGGTGGGCGGAGATCATCCGCTGCAGCTCGGCAGCGTCCTGGTCGTCCAGCGGATCCAGGTCGACCATTTCGGGATTGCAGTATTTGACGAAGTTGTTGCGCACGTCGTATACGTAGGCAATGCCCCCGCTCATGCCGGCAGCGAAGTTGCGGCCCGTTTCCCCGAGAACGACCACCCGTCCCCCGGTCATGTACTCGCAACCGTGGTCACCCACGCCCTCGACGACGGCCTGCACCCCGGAGTTGCGCACGCAGAAGCGCTCGCCTGCACGTCCGCGGATATAGGCTTCCCCGGAGGTGGCCCCGTAAAAAGCCACGTTGCCCACGATGATGTTGTCCTCGGCCTGGAAGCCCGCATCCCGGTCGGGATACAGGATGAGGCGGGAGCCCGAGAGGCCCTTCCCGAAGTAGTCGTTGCCCTCTCCTTCCAGCTCCAGGGTCATGCCCCGCGTGGTGAAGGCCCCGAAGCTCTGGCCGGCGCTGCCGCGGAACCGGAAATGCACGGTGTCGGGCGGCAGACCCGCCCCCCGGTATTTCCGGGTGATCTCGTTGGACAGGATCGTCCCCACCGTGCGGTCGGTGTTGCGGATGGGGAAGTCCGCCTGTACGGCTTCCTGCCGCTCCAGGGCGGGGGCGGCCGCTTCCAGCAGCTTCCAGTCCAGGACATCGGCCAGGCCGTGGTCCTGCTCTTCGTTCTTGTGGATGACCACGCCCGGGGCGGCCGGCTCCTTGTACAGGATGGCCGACAGGTCGAGCTTCTCGTATTTCCAGTGCTTGATGTTCTCCCGCATGCGCAGGAACTCGGTCTGGCCCACCATTTCGTTGATGGTGCGGAAGCCCAGCTCGGCCATGATCTCCCGGAGCTCCCGGACCATGAAGGTGATCAGGTTGATCACGTATTCCGGCTTCCCGGCAAAGCGCTCGCGGAGCACGGGGTCCTGGGTGGCTACGCCGACGGGACAGGTATTGAGGTGGCACTTGCGCATCATGATGCAGCCTTCGGAGACCAGGGCGGCGGTGGCGACGCCCCATTCTTCGGCCCCCAGCAGGGTGGCGATGGCGAGGTCGCGCCCGGTTTTCAGCTGTCCGTCCGTCTGCACCACCACCCGGCTGCGCAGCTTGTTGCGGACCAGGGTCTGGTGCGTTTCGGAGAGGCCCAGTTCCCAGGGCAGGCCGGCATGGCGGATGGAGCTCACCGGCGATGCGCCGGTGCCCCCGTCGTGGCCGGAGATGAGGATGACGTCGGCCTTGGCCTTGGCCACGCCGGCGGCAATGGTGCCGACGCCAGCCTTGGACACCAGCTTCACGCTGATGCGGGCGCGGCGGTTGGCGTTCTTCAGGTCATAGATGAGCTGCGCCAGGTCCTCGATCGAATAAATGTCGTGGTGCGGTGGCGGGGAGATCAGTCCTACGCCCGGCGTGGAATGCCGTACCCGTGCGATCCATTCGTCGACCTTGTGGCCGGGAAGCTGCCCGCCCTCGCCGGGCTTGGCGCCCTGGGCCATCTTGATTTGCAGCTCGTCGGCCTCGGACAGATAGAGGCTGGTCACGCCGAAACGGGCGGAGGCGACCTGCTTGATGGCCGAGCGCATCGAGTCGCCGTTGGGCAGGCGCTCGTAGCGGATCTCGTCTTCGCCCCCCTCCCCGGTATTGCTCTTTCCGCCCAGGCGGTTCATGGCAATGGCCAGGGTGCTGTGCGCCTCGTGGGAGATCGATCCGAAGGACATGGCCCCGGTGGCGAAGCGCCGATAGATGCTCTCGGCAGGCTCCACTTCTTCCAGGGGAACGGGTTTGCGCCGGACCTGAAACTCCAGGAGGCCGCGCAGGGTGCAGGCCTTTTGGGTCTGGTCGTTGACCAGGCGGGCGTATTTTTTATAGATGCCGTAATCCCCCATGCGCGTGGCATACTGCAGCAGGTGGATGGTCTGCGGGTTGAACAGGTGGAATTCCCCTTTCCGCTTCCACTGGTACAGGCCGCCTGTCGGCAGGCGGTCCACCGGAAGCTCCTTTTGCGGGAAGGCCAGGCGGTGCTTGGCCAGGGATTCCTTCGCCAGCTCGTCCAGCCCCATGCCCTCGACACGGGAAATGGCGCCGGTGAAGTACTTGTCGACGACGGACTTGTTCAGGCCGATGATCTCGAAGATCTGCGCGCCCTGGTAGGACTGCAGGGTCGAAATCCCCATTTTGGAGAAGACCTTCAGCAGGCCGGTGTTGACGGCTTTGATGTAGTTCTTTTTCAGGTGCTCGACATCCAGGGGGACGTCGATCTTCCGGGACAGCTTCATGTCCCGTATGGTGGACAGCGCCAGGTAGGGGTTGATGGCGGTGGCGCCGAAACCGATCAGGCAGGCGAAATGGTGCACCTCCCAGACGTCGCCCGCTTCCACCACGATGCCGACGGCCCCGCGCAGACCCTTGCGGATCAGGTGGTGATGCACGGCCGACACGGCGAGCAGCGAGGGGATGGGCGCATGATCCGAATCGGTGGCCCTGTCCGACAGGATCAGGACCTCGAAGCCTTCGTTCACCGCATCCACGGCGTAACGGCAGAGGCGATCCAGCCCCCGGGCCAGAGAACCCGGCTTGCCGTCGGCCACGAAATAGCTCTGCAGGGTCTTGGCCTGGAAGATGCCCGTGTCAATGCTGCGCAGCTTCTCGAGCTCGTAGTTCGTGAGTACGGGATGGGGCAGCGCCACGGTGTGGCAGTGCAGGGGGTCGTCTTCGAGCAGGTTGCCGTTGTTGCCGACGAAGGTGGCCAGGCTCATCACCATGCGCTCGCGTAGGGAGTCGATGGGCGGGTTGGTCACCTGGGCAACCTTGAAGTAACTGGTCAGGTGCTGTGGCTGGTCGCTGAGCACGGCCAGGGGCGTATCCGTGCCCATGGCCCCGATGGGCTCCTTGCCGTCGATCGCCATAGGCTTCAGGATGGACTCCAGGTCCTCCGTGGAATAGCCGAAGATCTTCTGGTATTTGAAGATGGCCTCATGCTCCAGGTGGGTGAAGCGCACCCGCGGCTCCGGGAGTTCCCCGATGCGGATCTTGTATTTGTTCAGCCAGTCGCTGTAAGGCTTCTGGCTGCAGATGGTCTGCTTGAGCTCGTCGTCGGAAATGATGCGGCCCTGTTCCATGTCCACCACGAACATGCGGCCGGGCTGCAGGCGTCCTTTTTCGACGATAAGGGAGGGGTCCACGGGGAGGGTGCCGGCCTCGGAGGCCATGATCACCCGGTCGTCGCTGGTCACCACGAAGCGGGAGGGACGCAGGCCGTTCCGGTCCAGGGTCGCGCCGATGACCCGTCCGTCCGTGAAGGAGATGGAGGCTGGGCCGTCCCAGGGCTCCATGATGGAGGCATGGTATTCGTAAAATGCCTTTTTTACCGGGTCCATGAGCTCGTTGCCGTCCCAGGCTTCCGGGATCAGCATCATCATCACCCTGGGCAGGGACCGACCCGTCAGGGTCAGCATCTCGATCATGTTGTCCAGGCAGGCGCTGTCGCTCTGAGTCCCGTCCACCAGCGGCAGGAGCATGTCCATTTCCTCTGCGGTGAAATAGGGCGAACTGAAGCCCTTCTCATTGCTCTTCAGCCAGTTGAGGTTGCCCTTGAGGGTGTTGATCTCCCCGTTGTGGGCGATGAAGCGGAAGGGCTGGGCCAGCTTCCAGGACGGGAAGGTATTGGTGGCGAAACGGGAATGGATCAGGCCGAAGGCCGAGACCACCCTGGGGTCGGTCAGGTCCTTGAAGTAATGCCGAACCTGCAGGGAGGTCAGCTGCCCCTTGTAAACCAGGGTCTTGTAGGACAGGGAGGCGAAATAGAACAGGTCGTTCTCCTTGGCCAGGGTCTGCTTGACCAGCTTGGTGGCGTAGTTGCGCAGGACGAAGAGCTTGCGCTCGAAGTCCATGGGATCATGAATATGGTCCGGGCAGCCGAAGAACACCTGCTCCATCACCGGCTCCACGCTGCGGGCCGTCATGCCGATGGCTGCATTGTCCACGGGCACGGGACGGTAACCCAGCAGGGGGATATCCAGGCGCTCCGCCGCATGGCGGATATTGTGTTTGCACTCCTCGCGGAAGCGCTCCTCTACAGGAAAGAATACCACGCCCACGCCATACTGGCCGAAGGCCGGCAGGCGGATGCCCAGTTTTAAACATTCCTCATACAGAAAGGTATGTGGGGTCTGGATGAGGATGCCCGCGCCGTCGCCCGTGTTGTTCTCACAGCCGCAGGCGCCCCGGTGTTCCATGTTTTCCAGCACGGTCAGGGCATCCAATACCATCTGGTGGTTCTTGCTGCCTTTGATATGGGCGACAAAGCCTATACCGCAGGCGTCACGCTCAAAGGCCGGGTCATATAGCCCCTTTAGCTCTTTTTTCATGCTACGCGGATTAGATGTGATCTCCATTTTTCTCCTCGGAAAAGCTCTCTGAAACGGGCTAAAATTACGACAAAGTGGCGAAAGGATTTCATGAAATCAATTTAGGTCCTAAAAATTTTATATTATTTTTAAAATTTGTCAATAATTTTAACTTATTTCTATAAATTCTCCAATCTCGTTGAACGATACGCCGGCCTTCAGGGCGGGCGCGCCCTTCCCGAAAAGGGAGCAGGCCGCCCCCGCCGGACAGGGGCCGGACCTTTTTTCCCGGGAGGCAACGCCGGGACGCCTTCCATCGATAAAGGGCCTGCCGCCGGCGGGTGCTCTCGACCGTCCGCCCTCATGCGGGGCCTTTTCGCGGACAGAAACTGTATATTTGTGAGTGCCGCCCCGGAGCGGCAAGCCCCAGGACGGTCCCGTATACCACTGTACCACATAAAAAACCAGACCATGTTTATGCATTCTTTGTTGCTGGCCACGGCGCTGACGATCCTGCCGGGTCTTCCCGGCCAGAAGGCTAAAGGCAGCATTTACGATTTTAAGGTGGAGGCGCTCACCGGCGGTCAGATCAACTTTGCCGATTTCAAAGGCAAAAAAATCCTGGTCGTCAACACCGCCTCCAAATGCGGGTTTACCCCCCAGTATGCCGACCTGGAAAAGCTTTACAAGCAATTCTCCGGCAAGCTGGTCATCGTCGGCTTCCCGGCGAACAATTTCGGGCAGCAGGAGCCGGGCACCGCGAAGGAAATATCCGCCTTCTGCACGAACAACTACCACATCACCTTTCCCATGGCCGCCAAAGTGTCGGTGAAAGGAGACGACGTGGCCCCGATCTACCAGTGGCTGGAAGCCCAGGCGAAAGCCAAGGGGCTGGAACCCGCGGTGCCGCAATGGAATTTCGGGAAATATCTGCTCGATGAAAAAGGCCAGCTCATCGCCGTATTTGCGTCCAAAACCAACCCCATGGACGACGCGCTCGTCCATGCCATTGCCGCCAGGTAAGCCTGGCCCAACCAAAGCCGACCATGAGAACAGCCTACTCCCGGCCCCTGCGAGGGGTCCTGCTGGCGGCGTTCGCTTGCCTGGCATTCGCCCGCCTCTCCACCGGCCAGTCGCCGAAGCCCACGGTGTTTACATCGGACATCGACCATTTCTGGGAAGCGTATGACAGCGTGCGTTCCAGCAGGGATACCCTGCAGCAGCTGCGCTTCATCCAGGAGCTGTATATCGACCGGGGGACGCCGGGGCTGCATGCCTTCATGCAGTCGCGCGGATATACGGCCAGCCACTGGCTGAAGATCATCAGGGCCTATCCCCGCTTCTGGGCCTCGATCAGGCCCAATACCCTGGCCGTGAAATCCAAGGTCCCCGAGATCGAAAGCAGCATCCAGCGGCTCAGAACCCTGTACCCCGGCCTGAAGGAGGCCAAGATGTATTTCACGATCGGCGGGCTGAATACCGGCGGGACCACGCTGGAGGATAAGGTGCTGATCGGGACGGAGATCGCGACGGGCAATGCGGCGACCGACGTGTCGGAACTTCCCGGCCACTGGCTGGCCGGAGTCTTCAAGGAGCAGTCGGCGGAAAACCTTGTCTCGCTGAATGTGCATGAGTATGTGCATACACAACAGCACCACGGGCAAGACTACACGCCCAATTTGCTGGCGCAGGCCATCGGCGAAGGCGCCTGCGATTTTATCGCGGAGCTGGCCACGGGCGAAACCCTGCAAAGGAATTACCTCACCTACGGAAGGGCCCATGAAGCGGCGCTGAAGGAGCGGTTCAGGCAGGACATGTTCGGCCGGAATTTCGAGCAATGGCTCTACAACGGCAGCCATGCGGAGGGCGTGGCCGATCTCGGCTATTTCATGGGTTATGCAATTTGCAAAGCCTACTACCGGCAGGCTACCGACAAGCGGCAGGCCGTCAAAGACATCATCGAGCTCGACCTGATGGATACTACGAAAGTAGAGGCCTTTTTGAAGCGTTCAGGATATTACGCCGGCCCCCTGCGCTAAAGGCGCCGCGACCCGCCCCGACAGTCCCCCTGCCATCCTAATACCGCAGCAATTCTTCCATGCGGGCGTCCAGGCGGCTGGAGGCCAGGAAATTCCGCTCCAGCTCGGGGGCGAAGGGCACCGGCGTGTCCAGGCTGGCGCAGCGCATGACCGGGGCGTCCAGCCAGGCGAAGGCATGCTCGCCGATCCAGGCGGCGATCTCCCCGCCCAGGCCCCCCGTCAGGGTGTCTTCATGCAGGATCAAAACCTTGCCCGTAGCCCGGGCGGCAGCGGCCAGCGCTTCCTCATCAAAAGGCAGCAGGCTGCGCAGATCGAGGATGTACAGGGACAGCTCGGGGTGCCGACGGGCATAGTCCAGCGCCCAGTGCACCCCCATCCCATAGGTGATGATGGCCGCATCTTCGCCTTCCTGCAGGATATGGGCCTTGCCGATGGGCAGGGTGTAATACTCATCCGGCACGGGCCCGGTGACGGCCCGGTACAGGGCCTTGTGTTCGAAGTAGAGTACGGGGTTGGGGTCCTCGATGGCCGCCAGCAGCAGCCCCTTGGCGTCCCGGGGGCTGGAAGGGTAGACCAGCTTCAGGCCGGGGACATGGGCGAACCAGGCTTCGTTGCTCTGCGAATGGAAAGGCCCGCCGCCGACGCCCGCGCCGGTGGGCATGCGGATCACGACGTCTGCGGCCTGCCCCCAGCGGTAATGGATCTTGGCCAGGTTGTTGACGATCTGGTTGAAGCCGCAGCTGACGAAGTCGGCGAACTGCATTTCGACCATGCTCTTGAAGCCCTCCAGGGCCAGGCCCAGCGCGGCGCCCAGGATGGCGCTCTCGCAGAGGGGCGTGTTCCGCACCCGCGCTTTGCCAAAGGCGGCCGCCAGCCCCTCGGTGACCTTGAAGGCGCCTCCGTATTCGGCGATATCCTGCCCCATGAGGATGAGCCTCGGATGACGGGTCATGGCCTGACGCAGGGCTTCGGAAATGGCCTCCACGAAGCGGCGATCGCGGCTGCGGCCCCCGGCCGGCGGGGGCAGGGGAGCAGCAGGGGCGGCGTAGATGTCGGCCAGCTCCTCGGCCGTGTCCGCCTGCAGCGCAGGCCTCCGCAGCCCCGGCTCGAGGGCCGCTTCCAGCTCCTCACGCAAAGCAGCGCGGATGGCATCCAGCTGCGCCTGGGTCGCTATTCCTTCGCCCACCAGGTATTGTTCGAAACGGAGAATGGGATCTTTTTTGGCCCAGGCGTCGAACAGGGCGGGGGGGATGTAGCGAACGCCGCTGGCTTCCTCGTGGCCCCGCATGCGGAAGGTCATGCACTCCAGCAGCACGGGCCGCTGCCGGGTGAGGACATGCGCCCTGGCTTTCTGCACGCTGCGGTATACCTCCAACAGGTCATTGCCGTCGATGGTCATGCCTTCCATGCCGTAGCCGGCGGCCCGGTCCGACAGGCGGTCACAGCGATATTGTTCTTCCACCGGCGTGCTCAGGCCATAGCCGTTGTTCTCGATGAGGAAAATGACCGGCAGGTCCCATACCGAGGCTACATTGAGGGCCTCGTGGAACTCCCCTTCACTGCTGCCCCCTTCTCCGGTGAACACCAGGGTGGCCCGCAGCCGGTTGCTCAGCTTCTGGGCCAGCGCCAGGCCGTCGGCGACGGACAGCTGGGGGCCCAGGTGAGAGATCATGCCGCAGATATGGTGCTCCCTGTCCCCGAAATGAAATGAGCGCTCCCTGCCCTTGGTATATACCTCCCGGAAGCCCTGCCATTGCTTGAAGAGCTTGTCCAGAGGCATGCCCCGGGTGGTGAACACCCCCAGGTTCCGGTGCATGGGCAGTATCCATTCCTCTGCCTGCATGGCCGCCGTAGCGCCCACCGAGATCGCTTCCTGGCCAATGCCGCTAAACCATTTGCTGATCCGCCCCTGCCGCAGCAGCAGGAGCATTTTCTCCTCGATCATGCGGGGGAACAGCAGCTGCCGGTACAGGGTCAGGCCCCGGGCAGGGCTCAGTATCGTGGCCTCCTGGTCCATAAGCAGGGTTTAGGCGGGCTCGTCCCTCCCGACACTTCTGCCCAGGCGGCTGAGCACCCCGGAGATGAGGGACAGCAGGATGCTGAAAAGCAGGGCCCACCAGAAGCCGTCCACATGAAAGCCGCCGATGAAATGGCCCGCGATGAGGATGATGACGGCGTTGATGACCAGCAAGAAAAGACCCAGGGTGATGACGGTGATCGGCAGGGTCAGGATGATGAGAATGGGCTTGACGATGATGTTCAGCAGGGCCAGCACTACAGCCAGCAGGATGGCGGTGCTGTAGTGGTCAATGTGGACCCCCGGCAGCAGGTAGGCCGCGGCGAAGGCAGCCAGCGAGGTGATGAGCAGTCGGATCAGGATTCCCATGCGAATCGTTTGTACGAAGATAGTTTTTTCAGGCGTATGGCGGGACGCCCCGCCCGCCTGGGATATTCATGGGGCATTGCTTATCTTGTCCGCCCCGGCCTCAGGCCGGCCAACAATTTTTTCATGAAGAAACGGTGCTTACTTTTTCTGACCGCCGGAGTCCTCTGCGCGGCGGGCATGCTTTCGGCCGCTCCTTTTCCCCGCGACTATCGCTTCGGCGGCGGCCGGATCAGTGAAAAGGTCCTGAAGAATTATCTGTCCCGTTCCATCACCATGGCGGAGGTCTGCACGGGGCTGCCTTTCCTGGTGGACGGCCCCTACCCCTACCGGGAGGACGACTGGCGCATGCTGCGCCACATCGGCGCCAAGTTTATCGGCCGTTCCCTGTATTTGTGGGGCGGTGAGGACAAGGTGAACGACCCGCGCTTCTGGACACAGCCCCGCGCCCTCATCGCGGAGATGCACCACAGCGATGCCGACGTCATCTTCCAGGCTTGCATCTTCGAGATCATCACCACCCGGGTGAACGCCGTGCCGGTGCCCGCCTGGGTGTTCGCGGCCTTTGACCTGCCCGCCGAAGCCCGGCATTTCCGGTACGATTCCATGCTCAACCGGAACGGCAAACTGGTGGATCACTGGTCTGCAGGAGCCAGCGTGCCCGACATTACCCGCCGGGAGACGCAGATGTGGTTCTACTTCCTGGCCAGACACTATATAGACATCGGCATAGAGGCCATTCATTTCGGACAGGTGGAGTTGATGGCCATGGAGGACCGGGACCAGGACTACCGGAGCTGGTGGTCCCTGCTTTCCCGGGCCAGGGCGTATGCGGCCGGGCATGCCCGCAGGGGCACGCTGCTCTGCGACGGGCATGTGCCCGGCGGCGGGATCGTCAGCGGGGGGCGCCTGCTGCTGGACTTTCATTCCTTTCCCTCCCGCCCGGAGAACCTGGCCGGCAAGCCCCGGCAGGCCGTGCTCTCCAGGGGCTACCTGGACGCCTTCTATGGCCGCAGCCGGGGCGGCATCACGCCCAGCGGCTGGTCCTGCGCCCATCTGCCCTACCTTGTGGAGCTGGATAATTTCGGGATCAGCCCCCATCCCGGGCAGGCGGCCCATAGTTATTTTGTATGGGGTTATGACGAGATCAGCTGGTTCGCCCTGCAGCCGGAAGCTTATCGCAATGCGTGGCTGCGCTATGCCTGGCAATGGGTGCGCCGCACGGATTCCGAGGGCTTCCTGGAGATGCCCGGGAGCCGCGTTGTGACGGGACTGCCCCGGGGAAGGGGCAGGCGTTACCGGGCCAACATGGCCGGTGAGGCCTGTCCGCCGGGCTATGGACAGGAGGACACCATCCGGGCGATCTGGAGTCTTGGATCCTGAGCGGGCCGGTGCAGCGTTTCAGTTTCACCAGTGTTTCCATTATCTTTAGTGGGCGCCATGAGCGAGGACAAGGACATAGCGGGGTTGCAGACCGGGGATGCGGCAGCGTTCCGGGCGGTATTCGACCGGTACTGGCCGCGGATGTGCCACTTCGCGGCGACCATGCTGCCCGATGCCGGGGACGCGGAGGATGTGGTGCAGGAAGCCTTCGTGCGGCTCTGGGAACACCGCGCACGCTTCCGGCAGGACGATGCGGTCCGGGCCTTTCTCTATACCTCCATCCGGAACCGCTGCCTCAACATATGGAAGCACGACAAGGTCGTGCGTAAATACGGTCAGATGCTTGGCGTTCCGCGGGAGCGGCCGGACGCCATAAGCCAGATCATCGAGGCGGAGGGCCGGGACAGGGTGCACCGGGCGCTGGAGCTCCTGCCCGCCGGCTGCCGCCATGTATTGGAGCTCAGCTATTTCGAGGGACTGCGCAACCAGGATATCGCCGCCCGGCTAAAGGTGTCCGTCAATACCGTCAAGACCCAGAAAAAGCGGGCCCTGCACCTGCTGAGGGGTATGATCAGGCAGGCGCCGGTCTGGTTACTGCTGTTGCTGCGGTAAAATTTTTTTGGGCTTTCTTTCACCCGTTTTTCATCCGAAGTTGTTTTAGGGGCATCTTTCATGAAAGAGCCAGCATCATATTTTGAGGTGGCCGAGCTGATCGCCGGCTTCCTGAACAACGAGCTCACCCAGGAGCAACGTCAACGGCTATACGACTGGATCGCAGCCGACGAGCAACATCGCCGCCTGTGGGAGCGGCTGACCGATCCCGGCTACCTGCAGGAGCGCTATGCGGCCTGGGGACAGGCCGATCCGGACAGGGCCTGGGCCGCGCTCCAAGCCGCCGTGGCCCGGCCTGCGCCCCGGCGGGCGGCCTGGAAAAAAGCCTGGCGGGCCGCTGCGGTATGGGTGCCGCTGCTCATGCTGGGCGCCCTGGGCTGGTGGTGGCTGAGCGGACGGCATCGCCCCGAGGCGCCACCACAGGCCTCGGCCGTACAGGGCCGCGACATCGTGCCCCGGGGAAAAGTGGCCCGTCTGCAGCTGGCCAACGGACAACTGATCGCACTGGACGGCAGCGGACAGGACTCCCTGCGGGAAGAGGATGGCACGACCGTATACAAGCGGGGCAGCCGGCTCAGCTATGACGCGGGCCGCACATCACAGGGGACCCTGGTCTACAACACGGTGTTCACGCCCCGCGGCGGGGAATACCAGATCAGGCTGGCGGACGGCACGGCGGTATGGTTGAATGCAGCCAGCTCCCTGCGCTTTCCCACCCAATTCAGCGGCAGCGAACGCCGGGTCTACCTCAGCGGAGAGGCGTATTTCGAAGTGAGCAGCGACGCCCGACGGCCGTTTACGGTCGTCACCGGAGACCTGGAGGTGGCCGTGCTGGGAACCCGTTTCGACCTGTGCTCCTATACGGAGGACGCGGGCAGCAGGGTGGTCCTGGCCCAGGGCGCCGTACGGGTCAAAGCCCTCGCCATGGCAGGGAAACCCGGCGCCGAAACGCTGCTGGCCCCGGGGCAGGAGGCGCGATGGACGGCAGGCCGTGAAAGCCTGCAGGTAGGGCCGGCCAACGTGGAAGGCGCCCTGGCCTGGACAGAGGGCTTGTTTTTATTCGACGGCGAGTCCCTGGGCTCGATCATGCGCCGGCTGGCGCGCTGGTATGATGTGGATGTGGTATACGAAAAGGGTGTGGACAAGCAGTTTCACTTTACCGGGCGCATCCAGAAATACGACAGCATCGGTGGCATACTCCACCTGCTGGAGCTGACGGGAAAGGTAAAATTCAGGATGCAGGGCAGGAGGCTGTATGTGGGGCCGAAGCCCTGAACAGGAACCCTGGAAAACCCTATAATAGCGTGCAAAAAAAACCGGGAATGCGGCAACATCCCCGGGTCAAGTGTCTCGAAAACCTGTTCCGGCCTGGCAAGCTGGGGAACAGGCATTGTCTAACTACTAACCATACGAAGGTATGCAAAAAAATCTATTCCCCATCAGCCGGTGCACCGGGCTGGGCGTGCCGGCGCTAATTCTCCGATCCATGCGCATAGCGGCATTTTTGACCCTCGTTTGTGTGGTCCAACTGCATGCGACCGGCTATTCGCAGGAAGCCAGGATCACGGTGTCCCTGAAAGATGCCAAGCTCTCCCGGGTCTTCAGCATCATCCAACACCGGAGCGACTATCAGTTCCTCTACAACGACGAGGATGTTTCCAAGGCGCCGCCCGTGAGCATAGCGGTGCGGGACGCCACCGTCCCCCAGATCCTGGACCTATGTTTCCGGAACTATCCGCTCGATTTCCGCATCGTCGATAAGACAGTGGTGGTCCTTCCGGCGCAGCGTGCTCCGGCGGCTCCGCCCCAGGCCCTGCCGCCTGTCAAGGTGGAAGGGACAGTCCTGGACCCCTCCGGGCATCCGCTGCCCGGTGTGAGCGTAGGCCTGAAAGGGTCGGCGCTGGGAACCATTACCGACGCGGCCGGCCGCTATGTACTGACCCTGGAGTCGGCGCAGGGCACGCTGGTGTTCTCCTTTGTGGGCTATGCCCGCCAGGAAGTGGAGATCGGCGGAAGAAACGAGATCAGCGTGACCCTGCAGGAGTCGGTGTCCTCCCTGGAGCAACTGGTGGTGGTCGGCTACGGATCGGTCAAAAAGGAGAACCTGACCAGCTCCATCTCCACAATCAACAGCGAGGCCATCCGGGACCGGCCCATCTCCACCCTGAGTGAGGCCTTTGCCGGGCAACTGGCGGGCGTGCGCGCCCAGAGCACCACCGGCTTGCCGGGCAATGAGCTGCAGGTCCGGATCCGCGGGGTGAACACCATCAACGGCAACAGCAGCCCCTTGTATGTCATCGACGGGGTGCCCCGGGAAGACATGACAGGCATCAACCCCGCGGACATCGCTACGATACAGATCTTGAAGGATGCCTCCGCTACGGCCATCTATGGCGCCAGGGGCGCCAACGGGGTGGTCCTCATCGAGACCAAGCAGGGCGAAGGCCGCCCTGCGCTGAATTTCGACGTCTATTACGGTTTCCAGGACCCGGAGAAGTTCGTGGGCATGATGAACCTGAACGAATGGCTGGCCTACAACATATGGGCCCGGAACGTCAGCTGGCTCCGCCAGGGCGGTTCCATGAAGGATCCCATGTCGGCCCGCCCGGAAAGCCTGCAGATCCCCGACGCATGGCTGGATCCCCAGCTGAAGGGCACCGACTGGCAGAAAGCCATCACCGTGGTGGCGCCGATGCAGAACTATGAGCTGTCGGCATCCATGAAGGGCGATGCAGGCAGCCTGTTTATGTCCGGCGGGTATCTGGACCAGGACGGGATTATTTACAACACCTACTACAAGCGGCTGAACTTCCGCATGAACGGCATCCTGAACCTGGGCGATCATGTCCGCCTGGGCCTCAACCTGGCGCCCTCCTTCGAGAACAGCGACGCCCGGCAGAGCGAAGGCAAGGAGCTGGTCATTCACCATGCCCTGACCCAATCACCGCTGGTCGGCCTCGACGAGGCCACCCGCGACTGGGGCTTTCCGCAGGGGCTGGGGAACGTCTATCCCAATCCCCTGGAGCAACTGAAATACACCATTGACAACACCCGCAGGACCAAGTTCACCTCCGGGGTATGGGCCGAGATCCAGATTATCCCCGGCCTGACTTTCAAGACCCTCTACAGCCGCGACTACCGGCAGCACAGCTATGAGTTCTTCCAGCCCGGCAATGTCACGTACAACAACGGCTTCGTCACCATGGGCAACAGCCACGCACAGGAGTGGAACGACTGGTCTGTGCAGAACACCCTGGTGTACGACCGCTCTTTCGGCGAGCATCACCTGAATGTGCTGGTGGGCCAGGCCGCCGACCAGCACCGGTTCTTCCGGCTGCGCGCCACGGCCAGCGGCTGGCCCAATGAGCTGATCCCCACCCTCAATGTGGCGACGACACCCACCTTGGCCTCCACCGACAAGAGCATGTACAAAAGCGTGTCCTTATTCGGGCGTATAGGCTATAACTTTGGGGAACGCTATCTGCTGAATGCCAGCCTCCGCCGCGATGGCTCCTCGCGTTTCGGGACCAACAACCGCTGGGGGCTCTTCCCCGCAGTGTCGGCGGGATGGAAGATCAACGAAGAGGCCTTCCTGAAACCGGTGCGCTGGATCAACCTGCTGAAACTGCGCGCGGCCTGGGGTACTGCCGGCAACGACCGCATCGGCAACTATGATTATATGGCCCGGCTGTCCATAAGCAACGCCAGCTGGGACGGCGCCGTGGTGCCGGGGCTGGTACCCAGCAACATCGAAAACCCGGACCTGAAATGGGAGGCCACCCAAACCACCGACCTCGGCCTGGACTTCTCCGGTTTCCAGAACCGGGTGCAGGTTACTTTCGACTATTATGTCAATAAGACGAAGAACCTGCTGTTCAATGTGCCGGTGCCGACGACGACCGGATTCTCCAGCTTCCGTACCAACCTGGGCGCCGTCCAGAACAGCGGCTGGGAAGTGGACCTCACCACCCAGAACACCACCGGCAAAATACGCTGGTCCACCTCGCTGAACCTGTCGGCCAACCGGAACAAGGTCCTCGACATGGGCGAGATCGACCAGTTTACCAGCTCCAGCTGGGATGCCCAGTTCATCACCCGGGTGGGCGGGCCAGTGGCCCAGTATTATGTCTACCTGACCGATGGCCTGCTGACCGAAAACGATTTCGACAAGGACGGAAAACCGCTGGTGCCCATCTTCTCCGGCCAGGAGCCCGGCAATGTCCGGTACGTAGACAGCGACGGGGACGGAAAGATCACCACAGGCGACTATGTGCCCTACGGCAACAATATCCCCGACCTGATCTATGGCATGACCAACCGCGTGCGTTGGAATAACCTGGAGCTCAGCCTGCTCTTCCAGGGCCAGGCCGGCGGCGACGTGCTTTTCCTGGGCCAGCGGCAGATGGACAACGGGGGCCGCAACAACAATACCTTCGCCCGATGGATCCATGCCTGGAAGCCGGATTACGAGGCGCTGTATGGGCCGGGCGAGAACCCGATCCCCGATATCCCCGGCGTGGACATGTCCTGGGATGGACACACCCCCAACATCTTCGGGAAATGGGGAGAAAACAACAGCGACCTCCGCATATACGATGCCTCCTTCTTCCGGATAAAGAACCTGCGGCTGAACTACACCATCCCCGCCTCCCTGCTGCCCGGCAGCGGGGTGCTGAAAGGCGCTTCGGTGTATATATCGATAGACAACCTCAAGACTTTCGATGACTATCCCGGGGTCACGCCGGAGACCAACAGCTTTGGCAATTCGACCACGCAGCCGGGAGTAGACTACAGCACCTATCCCCTGTCGAAGAGATACACCATAGGCGCTCATTTAACCTTTTAATCCGCGACCATGAAACTGACGATTATCTATGCGGCCCTGCTGTCGCTGGTGGCGCTGCCCGGGTGCAAGAAGTTCCTGGATGTGCTGCCGGAATCCGAATACAGCGTATCGGGGGCCTATAAAACGGAAAACGATTTTCAGCAGGCCGTTGCAGGCCTCTATGCGCAACAACAAGGGCTTTACCAGTCCAATGCTTGCTATTTCAGGGCCATGATCTGCCGGGGAGACGAGGTTCAGGTAGGCAACGGGTACCTGGACGGACTCGACGAGTTCATTGACAATGAGAACAATCCATCGCTCACCGGTGCCTGGAACAGCTATTGGCGCATGATCTACCTGAGCAACATGATCCTGGCCAGGATCGATGGGGGCAGCTTCAACGATCCGGAGCTGCAGCAGCACATCAAGGGAGAAGCATACCTGTTTCGGGCCTATGCCTATTGGAACCTGGCCTGGCAGTTTGGCGGCATGCCCCTCATCGACCAGCCGCTGGGCGTAGAGGAGACCAAGCGCATCGCCCGTTCCAGCCAGGAGGAGACCCTGGACATGGCGTCGGCGGACTATGCCCAGGCCGCGGCCCTGCTGCCGGAAGCGTGGGGCGCGGGCGCCCGGGGCCGGGTAACCCGGTATGCCGCGGAAGGTATGCTGGCCCGCCTGCATCTCTTCCGCGGTGAGCTGTCCCAAGCCAAGCCTCTCCTGGAGGACATCATCGGGTCCAACAAGTATGCGATGGAGGACAACTACATCGATTGCTTCACCGACTCCCACGACAATGGGCCCGAACGGGTGTGGGAGGTGCAGTTCACCGGCGGGCTGACGGGCGAGGGGCAGACCTTCTCTACAGGCTTGCTTCCGGAAGGCTTCGACGACCCCTCGATAATGCCCTTCTCCGGATTCTCCACGGCCATGAAGGTGTCCGACGAGCTGTATTACACCTATGAGGATGGCGACCTGCGCAAGGAGGTGTCCATACGCAAGGGCTGGAACAACAGGGGCGTGGAAGACACCGTATCGGCCTTCATTCTCAAGTTTAGTCACTACGACGCATATACGCCAAAGACCCAGCAAGACTGGGCCAATAACCTGCCGGTCCTTCGTTATACGGATGTCTTGATGATGTATGCCGAAGTCCTGAACGAAGAAGGATATGCGGCCGGCGGACAAGCCTTCGACATCCTCAATGCAGTGCGTGGCCGTGCCGGTCTGCCGGCGCTGACGCCTGCAGACCTGCCTGATCAGGGCAGTTTCCGGGAAGCCCTGCGCCGGGAGCGGCGTCATGAATTCGCCTTCGAGGGACTGCGCTGGCGTGACCTCATCCGCTGGGGAATCGCCGAAAGCGTGATGAACGAGTTTTTCCAGGGACCCAAAGAGGGGAGTGGCCGGTATTCCATGCAGCCGCACCAGAAAATCTTTGCCATTCCTTTCGAGGCCTTGTCCCGCTACAACGATGAAACGGTTATGTGGCAGAACCCGGGTTACTGAGGCCTGCCATGGTATCCTTTGCCCCTTCATCCCCATATCTTCATATCATGAGACATTGGATTTGGATCATCGCCCTGCTCCTGAGCGCCGGAACCGCCCAGGCCCAGTCGGCCAAAACGCTGCTCCGCTTTCGGGGATCGGCTTCTCCAGAGGCCGTGGGCCGGCGGGTCACGGACCGCTTCCTGGCTTCGGACCATTTCAATTACGGCCATTCCGGCAGGCCGAAGGCCATCACCTATCCCGAGGTCTGCGTCTGGTATGGCGCACTGCGCTTTGCGGAGGTCAGCCATGACCGGGGCCGGCTGCGGCAGCTGAGGGAACGTTTCGAACCGCTTTTGGGTGTCGACTCCTCCCTGCTGCCCGAGCCGGTACACGTGGACTATACCGTGTTCGGCGCGGTGCCGCTGGAGCTGGCCATGCAGTCGGGGCAGCGGCCCTACCTGGAGCTGGGCCGGCGCATGGCCGACGCCCAGTGGACGCTGCCCTCCGGCTCCCGGGCGACGCCCGAAGCCCGCGCGCAGTCGCGCTACGAGCTGTCGCCGTTCGCTTCA
>CBINPH010000015.1:0-19371 GCA_966252445.1 uncultured Chitinophagaceae bacterium
ACATGACCGGAAAAAGCCTTGCGGGCAGGCTGCTGGCCGAGGACCCGGCAAATGCGCCGCGCCGGACATATGTCCTCACCGGGCGGGAACGCCATACCCATACCCGCCCGGATAATCTGGGCTATCCCGCCCGGGCCATACGCACCGATGAATTTCTTTTTATCCTGAACCTCCGGCCGGACCGGTGGCCGGCCGGGGATCCTCCGGCCAGGGGCCAGGACGGCCGGATACCGGCGGCTGCCATGCCCGGGTATTTCGACATCGATGATCCCTCGCCCACCAAGTTGCTGATGCTGAAGGAACGCCATCGCTGGCCAGAACGGTTTCAGGAAGGCTTTGCCCGGCGGCCGGCCATGCAGTTGTTCGACATCCGGCAAGATCCGGGTTGCAGGATCGATCTGGCAGGCAACCCCGTATTTGCCGCCATCAGGGACAGCCTGTACCGGCAACTGACCACATTGCTGACCCAGCAAAAAGATCCCCGCATGCTGGGCTATGGAGATATTTTCGAGAGTTATCCGCGCTTTGGCAAGATGCGAGACCTGCCGGGGTTCCGCAAACGCGGAGCCTACAACCCTGCCTTTACGCTGGACAGCATACCCCAAATCCAACCGTGAGATGAAAAGTTACGGCATTCTGTTATCCCTGATATGGGCATGGGCCGCCCCGGCCACAGGGCAGCAAGCAGCAGACGAGGTCCCGGTGATCATCATCATGGCGGATCAGCTGCGGGCGGACGTGTTGGGCCGGTATACCCCGCACATCAACGCCCTGCAAGCCGACGGTGTGCAGTTCCAAAGGGCGTATACCGCCAGCCCGCTTTGCGTGCCGGCCCGCGGAGCCTTTTTTACCGGATGCTATCCCAATACCACAGGGTCCCTGATCAATGGATGGGTCAAAGACGACGAACACTTCAGCCGGGTGGCGCCTGGCACCGACAACCTCTACCGCGCCATGAGCCGGCGCTGGGTGGCCTGGCAGGTCGGCAAGCAGCATTTTATCACGGATCCGCCGATAGATGAAGACAGCAGTGTCGCGGTGCACTGGGTGACGCAAAAAGCCTACAACAGTTGGATGAAGGCGGAGGGGGTGGCCAAGCCGGGCGGGCGTTCGTTTACCGACTATGCACCCGAACTGGTGTCGGCGACCTATACCCATCTCAAGCGATATACTTTGCCCGTCTGCGCGCCGTACCCGGGTGGTCTGGGGCATTTTCCCGACGGGTATTTTGGCGCCAAAGCCGTAGACATCATTGCGCATCACCCGGCCGGCCGGCCCCTGCTGCTTAACGTCACGTTCATGGCCCCTCACCCTCCCTTTCATGTGCCGGAGCCTTATTACAGCATGATCTCTCCGGAACAGGTCCGGGTTCCGGCCAATGTGGGCCGGTGGTATCCCGGGCAGTCGCCGCTGCAGATGTATACCCTGACCGGGTTCATAGGCAGCCGGTACTCCAGGGAACAATGGGAGGCCATTTGGCCCAAATACCTGGGTCTCGTGCATCTGCTGGACGACCAGGTAGGCAGGATCATGGAGGCCCTGAAGCGCAAGGGGCTATATGACAAGGCCCTTATTGTATTCACCGCGGACCATGGTGAAATGCTGGGCAGTCATCGCCTCTGGATGAAAAACTGCCTGTATGAAGAATCCGTACGCGTGCCCCTGATCATCAAGTTTCCCGCTGACTTCAAGCCGGCAATCCGTTCATCGTCGCAGCTGGTCAGCCTGATCGATGTGTGGCCTACGCTGAAAGATTTCCTGCATATCCGCAGCCCGGATTCCTGCGACGGCATGTCCCTGATGCCCTTGCTCCAGGGGAAACCCTGGAACAGAGAGCGCATTTTTATGCAGTACGATGGCAATGCAGGCTATGGCAGCCGGTCGCGCGGTATCATAGAAGGAACCTTTAAACTGATCGTGGACACGTTTAAAGACGAGTTCTTCCTGGAGTTGTATGACCTGGAGCGGGATCCGCAGGAGACCCGAAACCTGGCGGCAAACCCTGCAGCAGAAAAGCGTGTCCGCCGTATGCTGGCTGAACTGAAGGGCTTCATGCGCGATACCGGGGACCGGCTGATCCTACCCGAGGATCCCTATGCCCTTTTCCGGGCCCGGCCGCCTGCCATGGATCCCTGACCATAACCTACTATGCATCTAGACAAACGTATCATCATGACGAACACCATGAAGATCTGCCCGGCCGCCATCCTGTTGTGCCTGCTCTGTGCCGGGGGCTGCCATGGCCCTGCGCCTGTCCACCACGACGCTCAGCTGCCCCATATTGTGTATATCCTGGCGGACGACATGGGTTATGGCGACATCCGCGCCTACAATGCTGACTCCAAGATCCCCACGCCCTGGCTGGACAGCCTGGCGCGGCAGGGCATGCGCTTTACGGATGCGCACTCGGCTTCTTCCGTCTGCACACCCTCCCGTTATGCCCTGCTGACGGGACGATATGCGTGGCGCGGGCATCTGAAAAAAAGCGTACTGGACGGTTACGGCAGGGCGCTGATCGAACCGGGCCGACCCACGGTGGCCACCTTGCTGCAGGGATTCGGGTACCGGACTGCCGTGATCGGCAAATGGCATCTGGGGCTGAATTGGGTACAGCGGCCGGGCAAGACCCTGCCTCCAGGGGCTTTTAGGGCCCACATGGATCCGGCGGATCTGAACCTCACCCGGCCGGTCGAGGACGGGCCCAGAGAACATGGTTTCGACTATTCCTATATCCTTCCGGCCTCTCTGGACATGCCGCCTTACTGTTATGTCCGTAACGACAGCCTGGAGACCCCACCGCTGGAACATACGCCCGGCCATAATGTAAGGCCGCCGGGAAGCCCCGACTATGCCATCGGCGCCTTCTGGCGGGCCGGGGCCATGGCAGAAGGATTTGATTTTTCCGATGTCCTGTCCAGGTTCACGCGGGAGGCCGTCGCTTATATCCGCGGTCAGGCGAACGCCAGCCAACCCTTCTTTCTGTATTTCCCCATGCCGGCGCCCCATACCCCCTGGCTGCCCCGGGCAGGAGACAGCGGCCGTTCCGGAGCCGGCGCTTATGGTGATTACGTGACGCGCACCGATGCCGTGGTCGGCGAGATCCTCCGCGCCCTGCGTGAATCCGGGCTGGAAGACAACACCCTGGTGATCTTTGCCAGCGACAACGGGCCTTACTGGCGGCCCGCCATGATCAAACGGTACGGACACCGGGCCGCAGGTCCGCTGCGCGGCATGAAGGCCGATGTCTGGGAAGGAGGGCACCGCGTGCCTTTTATCGTTCGTTGGCCGGGGCAGGTACGCGCAGGGAGCGTATCCGGCGTCACGACGACGCTGACTGACCTGATGGCTACCTGTTCAGCCCTGGCGGGAGGCCCCGGGAGCATACAGGAGGCCACCGACAGCTACAACCTGTTGCCGGCCTTCAAGGGAGAACCTGTCAGGGCTCATCCCGTCGTGCATCATTCTTCCCAGGGCATGTTCGCCATCCGTGACGGAGACTGGATATATGTGGAGGGGCTGGGCTCGGGCGGCTTCAGCCCTCCGGTGAAAGGGGTGCCGGCACCGGGTGGCCCCCTAGGTCAGCTTTACCACCTCTCCGCAGACCAGGCGGAAGCGCATAACCTCTTTTTGGAAGAGCCTGCTCGGGTGGCTGTCCTGCAGGCCAGGTTGGACAGCATCCGCGGACTGACACAGGCCACCCCCTGATTTTTCTACACCCTGCCGTACAGATCATGTCTTCTAGACGAACTTTTATCAAGGAATTGTCGCTGAGCTCCGCCGCGCTGGCCATCGGCGTGCACAAGGCCGCGCCGGCTCCCGGCGGCCCTTACCTGGCCACCGGCATCAAGATCGGGGAAGTAAGCGGCCACAGCGCCATCGTCTGGGCCCGGTTGACCCAAATGCCGGAGCGGATTCCGGACAGCGGTCCGCGGCCGGTCATCCTGTACCGGAACGACGACACCGGTATCTTCGAGCTGAAAGGGGCTAAAGAGGCGCGACCGGACCGCGTACCGCGGGTGGCGTTTCCCGCGGGGGCCGGCCCCGCGCAGCTGGCCGGCGCGGCAGCGCCGGGAGATGGCGAGCTACGGGTATGCTGGCGTCGGCAGGGAGAAAAGGAATGGGCCTCGTTGCCCTGGGCATCTGCCGGTCCGGAGCATGACGGCATTCGCCAGTTCCGGTTGCCGGGGCTGGCCCCGGGCCATGCGTACCAGCTGCGGGTGGAGGCCCGTCCCCGCGGTGCCAGCGAGGCCAGCGCCATAGAGGAAGGTGGTTTCCGGACAGCCCCTCCTGCCGACGCCGTCGTGCCGGTACGTTTCGCAGCGGTGACCTGCCAGGAATACCATGACCGTGATTATGGAAGCCTGGGCTTCCGGGTATATCCCTCCATCCTGAAAACCGCTCCGGATTTCTTTGTGCATACCGGCGATGTGGTTTACTACGACCAGGAGGCGAAGAGTCTGCCCCTGGCCCGCTGGCACTGGGAACGCATCTACGGGTTCCCTACCTTACGGGAATTCCACCGCCAGGTGAGCAGCTATTTCATGAAAGACGATCACGATACCTGGATGAATGACTGCTATCCGGCGCTAAAGACGCGCTTCATGGGCGACTTCACTTTCCGCCAGGGCCAGCAGCTGTTCCTGGAGCAGGTGCCCATGGGCTCCCGCACTTACCGCACACAGCGCTGGGGCAAGGACCTGCAGGTATGGTTCATGGAGGTCAGGGATTTCCGAAGTCCCGACAGGGCTCCGGATGGCCCTGCCAAGACCATTTGGGGATCCGAACAAATCGCATGGTTCAAAGAGACCATCCAGGCATCGGATGCGACATTTAAAGTGGTCATCAGCCCCACGCCCATCGTGGGACCGGACCGGCCCCAGAAGGTGGATAACCATGCCAATGCCGTTTTCCATCACGAAGGAGAGATGCTGCGCCGCTTCATCGCTACCCAGCCCAATACCCACATCATCAACGGGGACCGGCACTGGCAATACGCCTCCCGCGATCCCGAAACCGGCCTCCTGGAATTCAGCTGTGGCCCCGTCACCGATGAACATGCTGGGGGATGGTCCGCTGGCGATGTACGTCCCGGCGAGATGTTTCTCCGGGTAAAAGGCGGGTTCCTGTCGGTGGCGGTGCGCCGGGAAGGGCCTCAGCCCCTGATCACCTTTACCCATCATGCCGTAGATGGTACCGTCGTTCACGAATATACCCAATACGCCTCCGGCCGGTACTGAGCCGCGGCGATAAATCCTTGCCCATGAAAACAATGATGCTTTGCCTCCTGGCCTGCCTTGTCCTGCCGTCCGGCTGTGGCCTCCGCACCCCCACCGAAAAAAATACCTCCAGCACGCGTCCCAATATTTTGCTGATCATGGCCGATGATATGGGATTTTCAGACATCGGCTGTTATGGTGGCGAAATCAGAACGCCGAACATCGATGGACTGGCCAGGGACGGCATCCGGTTGACGCGGTTTTACAACAACGCCTGGTGCTCGCCCACCCGGGCGTCCTTGCTGACTGGCCTCTATCCGCATCAGGTGGGCATGGCCGGGCTGGCAGATCAGGATACCGGATCTGCCGGGCCTGCACAGGGCTATCTGAACCACCGCTGTGTGACCCTGGCAGAGGTGCTGGGCAGCGCCGGCTACCTTACCCTGATGTCGGGGAAGTGGCACCTGGGCGAATATGAACCGTTCTGGCCCATACACCGGGGATTCCAGCATTATTTCGGATTGATCAGCGGTGCAGCGAACTACTTCGACATCCGCAAAACCAAGTCTGCCAAGACCGTCCGCTTCATGGCCGTGGACAGCATGGCATACCGCCCGCCGGACAGCGGCTTCTACATGACCGATGCCATCACCGACCATGCCGTGCAAATGCTGCAGCAGCAGGCCGGCAGTCAGGACCCCTTCTTCCTGTATGTGGCCTACACGGCCCCACACTGGCCCTTGCATGCGTTACCCGAGGATATTGCCCGGTATGCCGGGACCTATAAGGCGGGCTGGGATTCCCTGAGAGCGGAACGGTACCGCCGGCAACAGGCGATGGGCCTCCTCTCTCCAGGCACCACCCTGTCTCCACGCGACACTGCCGTGCAAGCCTGGGAGTCACTAAGCGCCGCCGAACAAGACAGCATGGCGGCGAAAATGGCTGTATATGCGGCCCAGATCGACCGCATGGACCAAGGCATTGGCCGTGTACTGAGGGCTCTTCATGCGCTGGGTAAGGAAGACAATACGATCGTGATCTTCCTTTCAGATAATGGTGGTTGCGCGGAGGGAGGCCCACAGGGCTTCGATAAGCGCGGCAACGGTCTGCCCCCGGGTGGTGTGGATTCCTATATGAGTTACGGGCAATCCTGGGCAGGCGCCAGCAATACACCCTTTCCTTACTATAAAAAATTCGTGAATGAAGGAGGGGTATCGACCCCCTTCATCCTGCGTTGGCCGGCGCGGCTGAAGGCCGATCGCCGGGGGCAGATCATGGAGCAAGTAGGTCATGTGACCGACATGATGCCGACCATCTGCGCCGCAGCGGGCGCCACCTACCCCAGGGCGTATAAAGGCCAGGCCATCCTGCCGCAGGAAGGACAACACCTCCTACCCGCCCTTTTGACGGGAAAAGCGACAGACCACGCCCCCATTTACTGGGCGCTCCGTGGGCAAAGGGCCCTGTTGTCGGGGAAATACAAACTGCTGTCCACCGGTCCCACTGACGCCTGGCAATTATTTGACCTGCAGGGGGACCGTGCAGAAACCAAGGACCTGGCCGCGGCAAATCCTGAGCTGGTACGGCGCCTCAGTGCGCGCTGGGCAGCCTGGGCTTCCCGGACCGGCGTGGACAAGCCCTAAGGCATTGCTGCGATGTCGTCATGCCATGGCCTTGAAGGCCCTGACCCTCCTATCTTGTACGGAGAAAAGCACAAAAAACGTATCTTCCGTAAATCAAACCATCGCCGCGCCCGAGCGCGGAATGATAACGTCCTTTTTTCACGCGAAGCATCAGGCTATGAACAGCACAAGCAAACACGATGAACGCATGGCGAAAATGAGCTTTGCCTCCGTGTACCCTATGTATCTCGCAAGACTGGAGAAGAAAGGCAGAACTGAAGAAGAATTGCGGCAGGTCATTACCTGGCTAACCGGCTTCAACAACGAACAGTTGCATGCCCTGATTGACGAGAAAGCCAGTTTCGAATCCTTCTTTCAAAAAGCAACGTTGAATCCACACGCCCGTCTCATCACCGGCATGATATGCGGCTACCGGGTGGAGAACATCGAGAACCCCCTGACCCAAAAAATCCGGTACCTGGACAAACTGGTGGATGAATTGGCCAAAGGCAGAAAAATGGAGAAGATTTTGCGTCATCCCTAGCTGCCAGACACATCCGGAAGGACTTTCCCTGTAAGGCCTGGCAGCGGGAGGAGCCCACTCTTCAGGGCAACGCCGATGGGCGCCGCTATGCTTTGCTGCTTCAGGTGCTGGCCAAGCCGATCAGACCTCCGGATATGCCTTTACCGCAGGGCATCCAGGGTCATGTTCACCAGGTATCGTTCGATGCCGTAAAAAAAACCTTCTCCTGCTGCCGCATCGTTCATACTTTCTCCATAGCGTACAATGATGAGTTGCAAGCTGGGGATGACGATCAACACCTGATTGCCCGCGCCGGCGCCCAGGTAGGTATCCCGCGGCGCCCTGGGCCATATGCCATCCGCATTGCAATACCAGCCCATGGTAGAGGCCGGAGCCGGCTGCTTGGCGGACCTCGGCGGCAGGGGGGTACCAGTGTAATGCGTCACCGAGTCGACCCAGCCAGGGTCCAGCAGCTGTTCGCCTTGCCAGTCGCCTTTCCGCAGCATCAGCCGGCCTATGCGGGCGGTAGCTCTGGGCGTATAAGCTGCTCCGCCCCAGTCGGCGACCAAATGCAGCCCCCCGACATCGAAGGTCTTGTTATACCCCACCGACCACGCCTTCTTCCTCAGCCCGATGGGCTGGTATACCCGCTGCCCTAACAAAGTGCGGAGATCTGCATAGGCGTCTTTATAGATAGCGGTTATGGCATAGCCCAGCATGCCCATGCCGGGATTGGAATACTGGTAACCGGTTCCCGGCGCAAAGATGACCCGGGGGCTGTCCCTGGCGACGCTGAAGGGTTCGGGATCCTGCTTCCAGAATTGCCCCTTCCAGCCCTGCAGCCGGTTATGGGGCACCTCGACGGTTCTGCCCCTGGCATCGGTGTGCGCCGTTTCGGCATCATCCAGGCCCGAGGTATGCGTCGCCAGCTGGCGAATGGTGATCTTCGACTTGAGGGGATCTCCGCGCCATTCGGGCACGGCTCGGCTTACCGGGTCATCCGGCTTCAGCCGGCCGTCACTCAGCGCCACCAGCAGGGACATGCCACCGACAAGCGCCTTCGCCAGGGAGGCTGTCCCGTGCTTCCGGTCTGCAGGCCAGTCAGGGGCATACCATTCCAGGACGATCTTGTCGTGGCGGATAACCAACAGCTGCTGCGTGCCATGGGCCTGGAGGGTGTCCTGCATGGCCTGCAAAGCGGCGGACGAAAAGCCTTCGGAGGCCGGAGAGGCCTTGCCCCATTCAAAATCCTGGGCTTGCGCCGGCCAGCAGGCGATAGCCAGCCATGCGGCCAGCAGCGTGCTTTTCAGCCTGCCCCAGGGGGCTGGTTTCATGAGGGTTCTGTGCATGTGTATAGTCTTTGGATGTCTGGGCTGGGGAAACATGAATAACAATACGTTTGTAGGTAACCAGGGTGGGCGAGCCCTCATCACGCAATTCCGCTATGAGCTGGACAGCCGTATCCTGAAGGGCCTGGGGTATGCGCAGTCGGCAGACTTTCCCCTCCCGCGACAGCTCCGGTGCAGGTGCATGCGGATCACTGATGTCCCGGTATATCATCCATCGAACATGAAGCCGATCACGATCGGGATCGTGGCTACCCCGGGTGCGGAAGACCAGCCGCTCCCCTCCTTTGGCGGACAACACCAGCGGAGCCGGTCCGCCCTGTCCGTTCACCACCAGGGCCGGCCGGTGGTTGGCTTTTTCATAGGGCTTCACACACCAGTCCAACCTGGCCATAAAATCCCGTTGAAAGTCCAGGCGCCACCGGGAAACGCTAAACCGCTCATTGACAACACCGTCCAGGGTGTCACCCGCATCGGCATATACCTTGTCGTGCAGGATGCGATAGCGCCCGCCCCAGCCACCCCATTCGGGCCGGCCGGGCTCATTCAGCCCGTTGGGGATCAGCCCCAGGAAAGAAGGGCTGTCACCTTCCTTCATGCCATCCGTGCCATGGCCATTAAGGGGATAAAGGTCGGCCAGCGGCCCATGCCCGTATACGCTTTGCCGTACCCAGTTGCCATGTTGCAGGCTGCTGTCTCCCGTCATGTACATGCCGCGGTAGGCGGCATGCCGCCGGTCGCCATGTGCCAAAAGGCCGTACCCGATGTACCGCAGGCCTTTGAAATGCTGGAGGATCCAGGCACCGTGGCCATCCTGGTCTCCAATGGCATGCACCTGGATCTTCGCGCAGAATTGACGCAGGGCCTCACTGCTCCGGGTATGCTGTACGCTCCACAACGCCTGGGCCAGCTCCCGCTGCCCGCCCCAGGCCAGGATATGCACCGTCGTCCTGGCGCTGTCCACGACGCTGATGATGCGCCGGGATGCCTCTGTATCGTAACCCTTGCCCAGTGGTCGCGCATCGCCCAGTCCTGCCGCCACTGCCGCTTCCAGCGCCGCCGCCGGTGGATAACCCGGTGAATGCCGGACCAGGCTTGGATATACCTGCGCATAGGCCGCGATCTGCCGGCGGATAATGTCCGGCCGGGTGTCCATGCCATGTTGCATGCGGCTGGTGGCGCACAAGGCCCTGATGTCGAGCACATCTGCATACAGGAGGCAACGGACCATGCTTTGTTCGTCATCCGTATCCCCGCCGATATCGGTGAGTACCACGACGACAGGCTTCTGCCGGGCGAGGACAGGCCCCGCCAGCAACAGCAAACAGGTAAGCACAACCATACATCGGCTGTTCATGGACAGTTGATTTAAGACGCCGCGCACGTCTGACGGGCCGGAGATATCTCGGTTGGGGGTGGCACCGGTCTTCAAAGATAATGCATATGGCTGCGGATGCATCCCGTATCCCGAAGTTCCCGGGCGGTGCCGGAATAATTTGCAGGTTTATTTAACTTTAGCCTTTTTTCGACAACCGATCTTTGACCTCACGGCTACAGGCAGCATGACACGCCTGTTGTTGTGATTGCTCTCAACATGCGTCTATGAAACTTTTGGAAAACAAGGTGGCCATCGTCACCGGCGCCAGCCGCGGTATCGGAGAAGCCATCGCCATGAAACTGGCCGAACACGGAGCCCATATTGCCTTTACCTATGTCAGCTCGGCGGAGAAAGCCCTGGCGCTGGAGGAAAAGTTGTCCGCTACGGGGGTCCGGGCCAAGGCGTGGAAGTCGGATGCCGGCAACCTGGCCGATTGCGAGGCTTTTACAGCGGAGGTCATGGCGGCCTTTGGGGCCATCGACGTCTGCGTGAACAACGCGGGCATCTCGAAAGACAACCTCCTGCTCCGCATGAGCGAAGAACAGTGGGATGATGTGATGCGAACCAACCTCAAGAGCGTCTACAACATGACCAAACAGGTGCTTCGCCCCATGATGAAGGCCCGCAGCGGCTCCATCATCAACATGAGCTCCATCATTGGCATGAAGGGTAATGCAGGGCAAAGCAGCTACGCGGCTTCGAAGGCCGGCATCATCGGCTTTACCAAGTCTGTGGCCCTGGAGTTGGGCAGCCGGAACATTCGCTGCAACGCCATTGCGCCGGGGTTCATCGAGACCGACATGACGCAATACCTCAAAGAAGGGGATGCCGCCAAGAATTACATCGAAAAGATCCCGCTGGGCCGTTTCGGGAAGGGTGAGGACATCGCCGATGTAGCCCTTTTCCTGGCCTCGGACCTGAGCGCCTATGTCACGGGGCAGGTGATCAGCGTCTGCGGAGGCCTGAATACCTGATGTCCAGGTAGGCGGTATGGAATATAGTCCATGATGCATCTCCATGATGCGGCCTCCTTCCGGCTGCTTTATCGATGCACCGCACGCCGTTTTTGTTCCTGCTTGTCATGGCCGCCGCTTTCGGCAGCCCATGTGGCGCACAGCCGGTCCCCCGGGACACGGATTTCATTGTGCGCAAGATCAGGGGCGACGGGTACCATGCCGCATTTGTAAACCACGACCGGTCATCTCCTTCTTATGAAAGTTTGGAGGATTTCAGCTTTGCCGACAGCATAGGGCCGGAAACGCTCCGGACTTGCCTACAAAAGGACGTTCATCCTACCGGGAGCTGTCAGATCGCTGGCTGCCCTTGTTTTGCTGGCAGGAGCAATACTGCCTGTATTCAGACTATCCCTACAAATGCCTGATGAGGGGGCATCCGCGCCGGGATTTTTTCGCATCTTTATGGGGGACCCCTTCGCAGGATAAGCCCTAGAGCTTACCTGCGGATTATCCGGCATGACAAACTACTCCTCGATGAAAACAATGCTGATGCAGATCCCCTGTTGCCTGTTGGGCATCCTGCTTTCCGGCCTCTTCTGCAGCCGGGTCAACGCCCAGAAACCTTTCCGCGAAGACAGGAAACTTACGGCGTTGCTGCGGGAGGCCCTGGACGGATTCCATGGCCAGGCCGGCATTTATGTCTGCCGCCTGAACACCGGCAAAGGAGCCGCCATCCGGGCAGATACGGTGTTCCCCACGGCCAGCACCATCAAAGTCCCTATACTGGCGGCCATCTTCGACAAAATAGACCGTGGGGAACTGCGTTATCATCAGCCGCTGCTCTACAGGGACTCCATGGCCTATGGGGGTTCCGGGGTCATGGGAGCTTTCAAGGACAGCACGCCCACCGACCTCAGCACGGCAGTGACCCTCATGATCACTTACAGCGACAACACGGCCGCGCTCTGGTGCCAGTCATTGGCCGGAGGAGGACTGACCATCAACCGCTGGCTGGAGAAACAGGGCTTTGTCCATACGCGCATGAATTCACGAACGCGGGGCCGCGAGAAAGCTTTTTCCGAATACGGTTGGGGGCAGACCACCCCCAGAGAAATGGCCCGGCTCCTGGTGGATATCCGTGAGCAAAAAGTGCTCAGCCCCGCCGCCTGTGAGCGGATGTACCGCAACCTGACACATATTTATTATGATGGCAATGCCCTTTCTCAGCTTCCGCCCACCGTGCAATCGGCATCCAAGCAGGGTGCTGTGGATGCCTCCCGTTCCGAGGCCGTGCTGGTGAACGCCCCCCATGGCGACTATGTCTTCGCTGTATACACGAAAAACAACAACGATCAGCGCTGGACACCGGACAACGAGGCCGCTCAGCTGATCAGAAAGGTGTCGGCCATCATCTGGCATTATTTCGAGCCCCGTGATCGGTGGAGACCGGCTGCGGGAGCGGAACGATTCCTCGACGGGGAGTAGTGTTGAACAAGGCGGTGAAGCCCCGGGACAACGCGGGGGCCTGTGTCAAAAAAAAGCCGCGTGCCCCAGCCTGTTTCAGCATATAGCCGGGTCATCTACAAAGGATGGACTTTGCCCGATCCCGTTATTTGGGCGGTGATCCGCGGGTTTCCCCGGTAATAGACCATACCGCTGCCGGAGATATTTACGTCAAGCTGTTGGGTGAGATAGAGCTCTGCATTGCCCGAGCCGCTGCTGTACACGGTGGCTGTGCGGGCCTCCACGCCAGCCAGCCGGAAGTCGCCGGAGCCACTGATATGGAGCTGCTCGCTGTCGACCCTGCCGCTGTCGACACGGACACGACCCGAACCGCTGATATTGGCCTCCAGGATATCCCCTTCCAGATAAGGCAAAGTAAGGGATCCGGACCCCGACAGATGAAACGAGATCTTGCCGGCCGAACGCACCGTATCGCCAAGCAGGTCCCCGGAACCCGATATGTCCATGTCAAGATGGGCGGGATAAAAGGGCTTGTCGATATAGAGCGTCGCCGACCCGCTGATGCCGAGCTTGACGATGTCCGGGGCATGAACCTCCACGACAATGGGCTCGTGACTCCGCACGCGCGGGTTGCCCCGGAAACCGATGGATAGTACACCATCCTCCACCGGGGTTTTGATGATATCCAGGATATTCTTTTGTGCGCTGATCTGCACGCTGTAAACGCTGTCCGGGACAAAATGGAGCGATCCGCTCACCTCCAGGTCTATACCGGTGAAACCCGACGCCTGGCGGCTTTCGGTGACCACCGGGCCTTCGCCGGTGATCTTTCGGCAGGCGGAAAACAACACGAGCAGGCCCAGGACGGCTGCTCCATGGATTAGATATCTGATCATATACAAGGTTTTTAAGGTCATCGCCCAAAGGTATATCCCAGGGCAAGGAGGTAGCTGTTGTTCCGGAAACGATGATGGCGGTCACCGCCGCGGCGCAGGTTCAGCAAGCCCTGTTCCGTAGAGACGGAAAGATTGAGTCCCCCGGGAAGTTCGTATCCCAGGATAAGATGTCCGCCCGCATCCAGGCGTTTCAGATCACCCTGCTCCCCAAAGGGACTTTCATTCCAGTCGGCGGCCCCTCCGCGGTGGCTACCCCCCACGCCATACCCTGCGTAAGGCCCGGCACCGGCGAACCAGCCGCTGCCCGAATGCATCCACATGATGTCCACCGGCAGGCTCAGGTAGTGGAGGCTGAACCGCTCACCCGTCCCGCGGTCTTTCGAACCCTTGTCCACGAAATGCAGGGCAGGATGCACGAAAAGCAGCTGCCCCAGGGGAAACCGGGCGTACAAACCTGCAGCTGCTCCCATCACCAGCTCGCCGTCGAGGCTTTCACCTGCGGCAGTCACCTGGGGATGGGAGAAGGCGGTGCCCGCCTCCACTCCAAAAACTGTCTGGGCGCGCCCTGCCAGCGATATGAGCGACAAGGCCAGCATAAAGCAGAAAATCTTCATCATCATAGTAAGGTCATTGTATCGGCATGGTTGCGGCAACCGGGTCAACGGGCGGCATAGGTCCGCTCCAGCATGTCCCGGAAAGAAGTCATCGTCTGAAAAAGCTGCTGGTGTATAAAGGGATCCGCCACCCAACGGGGAACTCCGGAGCTGCGTGCGCTGCTGACCAGGTAAATGACCTGCATGTCCCCCGATGCTGCCCGTTCCAGGATCCACTTGCCCTCGACGCCCCTGATCCGGTCGGCATCATCCGACTCCGGAAATGCCGCGCAGGAGGTGCTCCGGAAAGCGATCACCGTCTCGCCACCGGAGCCCTTTTCCGCCACATGGTAGTGGAGGCAGCAATCCTGCTTGCGCAAAGGCCAGGGCGTATCATAACGGATGTAGCTGATCCAGCTGTCTGGTCTGTCGCCTTTTTGTACTGCATAGCGGGCCGCGTGAGCATTCCATGCGGTACCCTGCCTTTGGTCTTTCAGCAGCCCGGCCACAGCGCCGGGATCAGCCCGGGCATGAAACACCGCCTTGAGCTCGCGGACTTTTTCGCCGCCCACAGGAGAGTTTTTCCAGCGCTCATAGAGCGCTATGCCGTCATCGACTTTAACCAGCCGGAAGGAAGGTGCATGTTGTGCAACCGTGGGCAGGCACAAGCCCGTCATCCCCATAACCGATATCCACAGCAATGATCCCATAAGGAGAAATTTTATGCGCTGGCGAAAAAGCCAAGGCGGTGTCTGATTATACGACAACCGTCACCCCATTTACCCCCACGGCCCGGAAAATTTTTTGTCTGGGCGGGTGGATCGCGGCGCAGCCCCGCGCTCCGGCGGGAGCATGCCTGCCTGCCGGAACCAGTCCAGGGCCTCGCCTATCGCCTGGGCCAAGGGGGTATTACGAAGGCCTAATTCCTGCATGGCTTTGCGGGGGGTGTAATAGTTTTTTAGACAGAGTATGCGCATATTGTTGAGGCTGCACTCATTTGGCAGTCCGCAGCGGGCCAGGATGCTGCCCGCCAGGCCAATGCCCATCATAAGGGGCCGGGGTATAGTGACCAGGAGCGACCGCTGTTCGCTGACCTGGTTGAGCAGCCTGTAAAACTGGCGGTAAGACAGGTTGCTGCCGGCGAGCAGGTAATGCTGTCCATGCTTGCCGGCCTCCAGCGCCATGCAGATGGCCGCTGCGGCATCCCTGGCAGCCACAAAGTTTTTGCCGCCCGGCGGCATGAACACCAGTCGCCTGCGATAGGCCCTCAGCAATATCCGCCCGGAGCTGGGTCGTGAATCATAGGCTCCGATCAAAAAGGTGGGATGGACGATCACCAGTGTTCCGGGATATCCGCTCCATTCCTCCCATGCCGCCTCTTCGGCAACCCGCTTGCTCCGGGCATAAGCCGATCGCCGGAAAGGCTTCCGCGGCGACAGCTGTTCATGACCCGGATGCTCCAGGCTGCCATGCCCCAGCGTGTTGGCTGAACTGACGAGCACCATGCGCCGGATCCCTTCTGCGGCAGCGGCCCGGGCGACCAGGCGTGTACCCTCTACATTAACCTTCGCATAGGCTTCATGCGACCGGCTACCCTGCGTCGTCAGTGCCGCCGCGTGCACGACGGCTGCACAGCCCCGGGCAGCGGCGGCCACCTCACCCATATCAGTGATCCTGCCCACGCATTCCTGCAGGCGGGAGTGCCGCAGCGGCATGGCCCCCGGGCGGCGGACCAAAGCCCGCACCTGGTGTCCCCGCGAAAGCAGTTCAGCCGTCACATTTGCTCCCAGCAAGCCGTTGGCTCCGGTAACCAATCCTTTCATGTCTTATGGGTTGAAGGCGGGCGCCGCCGATCTCCCGCCGCATAATCCGGGTAACCAGGGGAAGTCTCAGCCTGTTCGGGGTGGTCTTCATCAGCAACCATTGAATCTTGTTCATCCAGCCGATAAGAATCAGCGGGTCCTTGCGAAAGAGCCTGGCTATAGCCTTTTCAGCCACGGCAGCGGGCGTCAGGGTACCCAACCGGCCCAGGAAACCCTGCCGGGTCAGTCGCCGCGCACAGTCCGCGTTGGTGCGCATCGGGCCCGGGTGTACCACACCGACGAAGACACCACTGCCTTTCAGCTCGGCCTGCAGACCCCGGGAAAAATGCATGACGAAAACCTTGGAGGCGGGGTACACCGTCTTGTAGCCCATAGGTGTGAAACAGGCCATGCTGGATACATTCAGTATCCAGGACTGCGGCTGCGCACGCAGCAGCGGCACCAGCTGATGGATGAGCATCACCATGGCCCTGATGTTGAGCTGGATGATGTCGTTGATATGATCGAACCTGGTCTTCTCAAATTCCGAAGTACCGCCGATCCCCGCATTGTTGACGAGGATATGGATACAGTAGTGGTCCTTCACCCAGGTCACCAGTTGCTGGATAGCGGATTTGTCCGTGAGGTCGCATTCAAAGCAGGCCGCATGTATGCCATAGTACTCTTCCAGCTGGGCACA
This sequence comes from uncultured Chitinophagaceae bacterium, assembly GCA_966252445.1. Classification (GTDB taxonomy): domain Bacteria; phylum Bacteroidota; class Bacteroidia; order Chitinophagales; family Chitinophagaceae; genus CBINPH01. Next base: position 16,497 of record CBINPH010000015.1, read on the forward strand.
AAATGCATCCAGGTCTTCCCCCGGCAGGGAAGTCAACAGCAAGTTGATGCGCCTTTTCGCCAGGGCCACAGCGAATGCCCTGCCCAGTCCCCGGCTTGCACCGGTCACCAGCGCATAGGTATTTTTTGTCGCGTCATTCATCGTTCGAGGGTTTTTAAGCGTTGCAGCGAGCGATGGCGAGCTCAGAGGATGAAACGCACACCGCCGGAGGCCCCCGCGAAAAGAAGGGCACGCGGGTGATGGCTCAGGGTGGTCGTCAAAGGGTAGCCTCGTAGCCGCCCGATCAGTGCTCCGTCCGCATAATCGGTCAGCAAATTCACGGAGGGGCCAGCAAAAAGCGCCAGGCGCGGGCTGATCCCCCACTCGGGCAGGAAACGCAGGCTGTATTTAAAGCCATAATTCCCATGCCCATCGGCCAGGACCATTTGCGCGGCTTCGGCCTGCAAACGAAAAGGCGCTTCGCCGGGGGTCAGCCGTGCCCCGATGCCCGCTTCGAGGGTATAAAACCGTACGCCTTCCCACAGGTTCATCCCCACACCGACCAGGCCGTACAATACCCTCCCTCCTGACCGGAAAGCTAACCCGGTGTTCAGCATCTCGTCCGTATGGATCTCGAGGCTTTGCTGCCCGTTGCGGATGATGTTGACCAGCCCCAGGGGATAGTCGCTGCTGTCGGCGATGTTCAGGAGCCCAGCCAATTGCAGCCCTTTGACCCGCCGTGCTTTGTTAAACAGCCCGGCCACTTGCACACCATCAACGTCCCCGGTTTTGTTGAACAGCCCGGCGATCTGCACACGGCTGCTCCGCGCACCGTTGAAAAGCCCGGCCACCTGCGCGCCCCGGATCGTATCGGCGATGTTGACCAGCCCCGCCAGCTGCATGCCCTTGACGGCGCTGGCCTTGTTTACCAGACCTGCAGCCTGCCCACCGACGGTTAGGCCTCCCGTGCGGTTCAATAAGCCGGAGCACTGCCATCCTGTGCTTGTTCCATCCACTTCCTGGGCTATCCCCGCAAAGACCGCGCCTTTTGCATCTCCTTTCACCCGATGGACCAAACCGGCGAAAGAAGAACCCGCTATTCCGCCGGAAACGCCTGTAAAAAGATAAAGGGCCAGGCTATAGCTGTATTGCGCAGATGCCCGTCCGTTAGTACTCAAGGGGTAGACAATGCCCACATCGGCAGGCCGGGATTCCCCGGAATGTCCATTGTTGTCCTGTCCCTGAGCCATGCCGCAGAGAAGCAGCAGGGGCCATAAGCGGCCCGTTTTCCATGTCATCATGATTCGGATTTTGAAAGCATGACAACTGGGGCTGCATCTACCCCTATGGAGAAAGAAAAAACGCCTATGCTCAATAAAAGACGATACCGGCCTGCAGGCCAAACCAACCGCGGATGCCGGAGGTCAGGGCAAAAGCATGCCCGCCCGGCGCCATGGACTTGTACCGCGTCATGCTTTCCCCGGAAGCAGTTACATACAAGGCCAGCGCCGGCCCCCCGTATAGCGCCAGGCCATGTCCCAGCCTGACCTGCAGGGCTGGCTGAAGGCGCACCAGGGAGGGCAACTCATACCAGCTACCCTGATAAAGTCCCTGCCAGCTGGCCTCCGTGGTCATGGCCAGTGAGCGGCTCAGGGGCCATAGCTTGCCCAAGCCATAACCCAGGGAGTAGGTCCGCGTTCCGCTGTCCAAGGCCATGCCGGCCAGGATGATCCCATAGAGCTGTTCCCGCCCCGTACGAATGCCCAGGTTGATGTCAAGCGCTTCGTTCCAGGATAGGGCCAGGCCACGGTATCCATGCCTGACGATATTGACCAGTCCTATGCTGGTGCCTGTGGAAGAGTCAGCCACATTGACCAGACCCAGCTGAAACCCGTCCAGGATGGCTGCCCGGTTGAATAGCCCGGCGATCTGGCTACCCTTCACCTGATGGGCGCGGTTGAACAGCCCGCCGAATTGCAGCCCGTGCAGGTCTGCATCGGTGTAGTTGAACAGTCCGCTGACCATCACGCCGGCCACAGGTCCCTCGACGCGGTTGAACAGCCCGCCGACTTCCACCCCTGTCAGGCTTCCCCCCACCCTGTTGATCAACCCGGCCACCTGGGCACCGCTGACGCTGTCCAGCACCGTATTATAGAGCCCGGCCACCTGCGCCCCCCTGGCCGTCCCCCCTACGCTGTTGACAAGGCCCGCTATCTGCGCCTAGTGCACATTCTTTGTGGCGATGTTGAGAAGCCCCCCAAGCTCGAATCCATTGCTGCCCGCGGCATACCCCCCCAGGATGTTGAAAGAGAAATTGTTGGTCACCTGGGCGCTCAACCGGCCATGGGTGCCCACGCCAGGCACTACCGAATATTGAAAGGGCTTGTCAGCAAAAAAACGGGACAGGTTCAGGTCCTGCACTTTCTGCCGGGAGGAAATGAAAAACCGGCCAAACCAGCGGCCATTGATCCGGCCATAGGGTGTCACCGTAACCGAATCGAGGACCACTTGGGTGATCGGCGTCACGGCCAGGGTCAGCGTTTGGTCATGCCCCGAAAGCAGGACCAGGGCCGTGTCATTGTAATCATATCTGCCCACGCGAAGGCGCGTATCCGGAGATTTCGCATGGAGCCGCAAACGGAAATAGCCCTGGGCATCCGTCATAGAGGACACCAGCTGCCGGGCCTCATAGACGCTGGCCTCGGGTATCCTGGCGCCGCTGACCTTGTCGACCACATAGCCGCTGATGACATAGGGACCACTGCCCGCCGCCGGCCGGATGATGACATAGCGGCCCGTCTCCCGGAAGTCGTATCCCGGCCCCAGGAGCCGGCTAAGGATGTCGCGCAGGGGTGCTTCCAGCAGCGTCAGGGTGACGCTGCTGTCTGCGGGTACC
>CBINPH010000016.1:0-19159 GCA_966252445.1 uncultured Chitinophagaceae bacterium
TTTGAATGTCCCGGATCCATTTGACGCCATTGGCTGGAGAAGGAGCAGCTCAAAATGGGCAGCCGTCTTGGGATGACCGGCTGATTTTCAATTATTTATTCTGATCGCAGCGTAAGTCTAAATACGATGTGGTGGTTCACCCAAAGGGAGCGGTATACTCCGTTTGAGGCTGACTTCAGCAAAGCCGTCTGTATCAGCGCTACACTGGTCTCTGTGGCTTTGGAAAAGGCCGCCAGTTTAAAGGACAGCCTCGCGGACCGTACTTCAGTATTGATTCGCCCTGAGCCTCGTCATCAGGTATTCTTTCTTCCTGCGGGAAACTTCTATGGCTGTACCTCCATGCATCAGCAGCCAGCCCTGCCGATCATACTTTTCTACATACGCCAGGTTCACCAGGTGGGATTTATGCACACGCACAAACGCATGCTCCTTCAATATGGTTTCATATTCTTTCAGTGTTTTTGAAGACAAGAAAGTCTGTTCTCCTTTCAGATGAAAACGGGTATAATTCCGTTCCCCTTCCATGCGGATAATATCCCTCACATCCACATATTTAATCTCGCCGGAAGAAGGGAGTGCTAGCTTGTAATGCATTTTATCCTTGGAATACATATTCTGAACAAAATTCTGGAACAGGCCTCTGCTACCGGACGCGTAGATCCGCTTGGCTTTGAACCGCTGGACGGCTTTCACCAGCTCGTCAGCATCAATGGGTTTCAACAAATAGTCCAGTGCGCTGAAACGTATCGCCTTAATGGCATACTCATTATGGGCCGTGGTAAAGATGACTTCAAAATTCCAGGTTTCCACTTGCATCAACAGTTCAAAACCTCCCTGATGCGGCATGCGGATGTCCAGGAATAAAATATCAGGTTGCAGACTGCGGATGATTTCGATGCCATCTTTGACATTGTTGGCCGTTTTTATGGTGGTTATATCGGGGCAGTATTGTTCCAGCAACCATCGGAGCACATCAACGGCCGTTTGTTCGTCATCTACAATGAGGGCTTTGAGCATAGATCAGACCTCTGCAGGGTTATAAAAGGGTATATGAATAAGGACCCGGGTTCCACGCGGTTGCCCCTGGCCAGTATACAAGTCTTCTATTTCCAGGGAGCTCCGTTTACCCGTTTTTTGTTCCAGCAGGGCCAACCGTTCACGGACAATCTGAATGCCTTTGCTTATATGACTGGCCGAATCCAGTTGTCTGCGCTGTATGGCGCTCACCTGGGCCCTGCCGATCCCATTGTCTTCTATCGTGCATTTCAGAAAGTCGTCATACCCCGTGAATTCTATCAGCAGTTTTTTTTCTCCATCGCGATGCATCAATCCATGCCATATGGCATTTTCGGCAAAAGGTTGTATCATCATCGGGGGTATCTGCACCTCTTCGCATTCCAGCTCATCATCTATTAAAATGTGATAAGTAAACGAGTCTTTAAAGCGCAGGCTTTCCAGATCAAGGTACAGATGCAGCATGCGCAGTTCTTCTTCCAGCGGAATGAGGATCTCTTCTGCATTTTGGAGGGTTGCCCGCATAAGATTCGAGAAAATATTCAGATACTTATAGGCCTGAAGCGATTGTCCGGAGACAATCAGGTGCTGGATGGAATTGAGGGTGTTGAAAAGAAAATGAGGATTCAACTGCAGCCGCAGGTTCATAAATTTTGATTCCGTCATTTTGCGATGCAACTCAAGCAATGCATGTTCACTCTTTTTCATCGCTTCTATGGCCATGGCACGGGATATTTTGGCCGAGCAAAGAGAAGCAATGCTTTGCAGCGCATCCAGATGTTTCTGGGTGAAGAAGTTTCTTTTCCGGTGCTCTGAATCTATGACCCCGATGACCGTGTCATCATGAATGATCGGAACGGCCAGTTCAGATAACCGGGATTCATCATCTATGATGTATCGTTCGTCTTTGCGGGTGTCGTTGATCAATTCGGCCTTCCGCTTTTGGGCTACGCTGCCCACAATTCCTTTTCCCAAAGGAATGGCGATGGGGTTATAAATTTCATATTCTTTAGGGCTTTTGGGGCCATAAGCTGCCTTTTGTTGCAATACCTGATGCTCGGCATCCAGCAAGTAAATGACGCAGTCTTCCAACTTCAGCCGTGAAATACAGTTGCGGGCAATATCACAGAGAATGCTCTCTACGCTGTAGTATTGATATGTGGAGCCGGCAAAATAATCAACGGCTTTTTGTATTTCTCTTTCGTCATTTTTGATCCCTTTCCGGCGGTAAACGACAAACGCCATGCCGGTCAGCGCCAGGAGGCAAAGGACATAGAATCCATAGGAGCGCCACCAGGGAGTCAATATCAAGAAGGTGAGGTCATTCTGTGCTTCCGTCCAATGCAAGCCGTCGCGAGAGGCCATTGCCCGAAATGTATACCGGCCAGGTGACAAATGGCTGTACCATATTTCATCTAATGTTTTCGTGGTTTTCCAGGCGGAGTCTGCGCCTTCCAGGCGATAGCGGAAAACAATGTTTTTGCTGCGCAGGAGGTCAATGGCCGACGCGCCAAACCCAATAGGATTTTGTGAAAAGGGAAACGTCAACCGGTGCGATTGACCTACCCGGTAAACGTTGTCATCTGTCGTGACGGTATGTATGTATAGCTTGAGAGGCAAATGCTGCCGGCGCAGCCGGTCAGGATCAAAATAACTGACGCCATTTTCGGCTCCCCAAAATAATTCACCATCGCTATTTTTAAAACAGGCAAATGGGCGGAAACCAGCGCCGCTCAGGCCAGTCCCCTCGTCATAAGCTTCAAAGCGGCGGCTCAGCGGATCGTAGCAGAGCAGCGTATTGTCATTACCCATCCAGATTTTCCCGCTGTCGTCTTTTAGAAACCCGTCACAGATATTGCTCCGGAGCTCGTTTGAACGATCGTATGAGGCGGTGATCTGGCCATTTTTCACCACATACATTCCTGCATCTGTGCCTACATAAATATTGCCTTCCTGATCGTCGGTGATGCAAAAGACATTGTCGGATCCTAATTCGCTTTCCCCTTTATAATGTGCTATGGTTCTGGCGACGGTATTTATCTTATAAGGCCCGGAGGCCGTTCCCACCCATGCTTCCGTTTCATTCCGGAACCAGATGACGTTGCATGGGACGTTATGAAGCGCTTTGACGATGGGATCTGAGTCCGGGCCCAACACCTTGAAGTCGCTGTTGTCCACAATATTCAATCCGTTTGACGTCGCTATCCATATTTGTCCACCGGGCGATTCCTTTATATCATATATCAGGTTGCCCACCAGGGGCTGATCTTTTTTGTCGGCGTTCAGGTATTTTACCGGCTGGTTTTTCTCATTCATAACCACCACACCAAAGCGGTTCAACCCCACCCATAAATGGTTGTTCCTGTCAAAGCAGAGGGCCCTGACTTCTTCATGGCCATTGAAGGTTTGTGCATTCAAGGTCCCGTACTGCCGGAAGTACATTTTGTCATGATCCCTGTCCCATTCAATAAGCCGGTTTTGGGTGCCCAGCCATATATGGCCGTACCTGTCTGCCGTGATGCAATTGACATATCCGTCAAAGATATGGCCGGTTCTGTCATCGCGAAAGAAGGGCTGGCGTTTCGCCAGATAATGGTGAATATTGAAATAATTCAGGCCGGATGAATTGGACGTCACGAAGAAATAACCACTGGTATCGGAAAAGATATAGCTGGTGTTGTTGGCCGAAATGGACTGCGGATCGACCGGGTCGTGTTTGTAACGGGTCAGTGTTTCCTTTGACGCGTCAAATACATAGACACCTGCGTAGGCCGAGGTGAAGATGAAGCGGTTTCCCGTCAGGTGATAAATGCTCCTGGGAAAGGCATGCATGGGATCGCCATATTGATCTTTCAGCTGGCCGTAAACCTTTACGACTTTTCCTTCCGGAAAATTTACCCGGCATAGTTTGTCGTTATTGCTTGTGGTTATCAGCGCCTCCTGGTCATTGAGGCGGACGGCGGCCAGAACATCAGGAATGGTAAGCATGTAGAGCACCTGGAGATGCGTAACATCAAACAGGCAAAGCCGGTTCTGGCCGCTGCAAACCAGTTTGTCCTTGTCCCATATATTGATACGGCTGAAGACATGATTGAGCATCGTATCGCCCTCCCACGGCACACGAACAAGGTGCAACGGGTCGTTTTTATCGGGTGCATATAGCCTGGATCCGCACAGGAATAAAACGCCTCTTGACGTGTAGGGCAACAGGTAATCTACCGTAACCTGGCGTCCGCTATCCGTAATCTGTACAGCGTGAAACTGACGGTTTTCGTCCAACATGGCGACGCGCTTGTCTGCGAAGTGGATCCATAATCTGTTTTTTTCATCACAGGTCAGCCTCAGGATGTTGTTGTTTTGCAGGACAGGATATGACTCATGATAAAATTGCTTTACACTGTATCCATCGTAGCAGTTTAGCCCTTCCATGGTTCCTACCCACAATAAGCCATGTTGGTCCATCACGGCCGCGGTGACGTTGTTGTCGCTGAGCCCTTCTTTTTTGCTGAGATGGAAAAAGGAAATATCCTGCGGCGTGGCGGGTACTTGTGCGGCCGTCAGCAGCGCTACGCAAAGCCCAGCGACTAATATGGTGCGGGTCGTTACACTCAAAAAATCACCTTTCTGTAAAAATATAAATAATGCCGGGTCTTTTGTGGAATAAAGCAGCGCTTATTTTATGTGTCTTTGAAACCAGAGGATGACATCTGAAAAGCCTACTTTGCCTTCGATGATGCGGAAGTATATACTGTTTTTCCCCGGCTTCAGTTTGCTCCCGTCAATGGCTTCGTGCATGGTGAATATCCTGCTCTTGGGCACATCTTTAAAATTGTACCGGACTTCCGACTTGCTTTGCAGCATTTGCGGGTCATTGAAGCCAATCTGGAAAAGATAGTCGTCGTCCAATATTCCCCGTACCACAAATTGCAGGACGGGCTTGGCAATATGGGTTCCCTTGACATAATCCGCGGGCAAATCAAATTCAAAGGTACTGGGTTGTGTGAGGTCTCCGGTTCCTAAGTCGAAAGGATTGTCGCGGATGATGACATAATCGGCTAAGGTGTCCATGGTCGTGTATTTTTGCGTTAGTGGAATTTGCAGTTGCGCACCGGGGGCGGCGAAAAGGGGTATACATGAATGAATTTGGCCTTTGCAGAAGAGGAGGAAGATCACAGGTCAACCTTTGACCAATTAACGGATAGCGTTTCATTGACCAGTTCACCCTGAAGGCCGCTGGTGGAATAAGAGGAAATCATTACCCTTTCCAATTTGACCATCATTTGGTCCTGTTGGCTGCCACCGGCCTTGCTGATGTAAAAGATGACCTCGGGAAAAATTTTATGCGAAGCAAACGCTTCCTTCAATTTTGGGCTTGCTTTATCGATTTTTTTGGTGAAGGTGAAGGACTGCAATTTTCTTCCCACCACGGTACCGTTTCCCGTTTCACCGATAATTTGGATTCCTGCGATCCATTTGATGGCCTGAATTTCAATGTCATCTTCATGGCCATCCTTCCTGCCATCTCCGGGTATATCCGGTACTTTTAAGAAGCCGTCTATTTTAATGGCCTGGTTGGATGTATCCAGCGACAGGAAGCGGGATATGGCATCCAGTGGCGTTTCACGGGGCGTGTCCTGATTTTCCATGGGGCTCGGGTCATCCTTGCGGCAACGGATCAAGAAGATGGCGGCAGCCAACAAAATCAGGCCGGAGAATTTTAAGACCTTCATGATTTGTAGTTTTTATGTTAATGATGCAGTGTTTGTTATGTTTGGGTAAACCATGTCTTTCCGCCTGCTTTCTGCCCCTGGATTCTTTCCGCCGGATCTGGCAGCGGTGCCCGGCCGCGATCATCGTTCCTGTCCGTGAGCCGAAGTATATGCATGTGCTCTGCGAGGGTGACATCGTGCGGATGTCTCTGGCGTCCATGGTGAAGACATGGGGCTAACGGACTACTTTTACAGGGTAAAGCTATTTATCCCTTTCCGGATCAGCACTCCACTGTTTATCTAACGGTAGGGAAGGGTTATCCAATGGTCATGGGTGTCTGGGGTGACTATGGATGGCGCCGGTTTTGGCAACAACGCAGGGCATGGTGGCCAAGGAGAATGCCATCAAAGGGCTAGGAGGCTGATGAATGCCTTAAGGGTGCTTGCGTCGACGGGGGCAACGTTCGGGAGGATACATGCCCGGCCTAGTTGGATAGGGTTTTCTCGGATTTTCATCGCCGTGTATGCTCAGCCCGGTCAGCAGTAGACGCATCGGGGTAGGGAAGATGCATCCGCCCGGTCATTGGCAGGAATCCATTTTTCCAGGACTTTTCGGCTGTGCGGAGAGCCGAATATTTTTACCGGAATGGGCGGTTGTGGGTCGACGGGTCAGGAGCGTGCAATAAGAAAGAGTTCACCGCTGGCGGGATAAAATCCGTCGGTCCGCTCCGCAAAATATAGTTCCACCATATCTTGCGTAGACATTATCTTGGAGACCTCAAGCCCGGCCTCTTCCCCCCACGCCAATAGTTCGTCAGGGGATACAAAGGTCACAAACGGGGTTCCCGCCTTGCGGGCGCCTTCCGCCGCTATTTCTTGCAGGAAGCGGTCTTCTTCGTCCAGCAGCTCTATGGGCAGGTAAAATGACATGGCAAGCAGCGAGCCCGATGCCATGGCGGAAACCTGGCGAAGCGTGGACATGATGGCTTCCCGGGTAAGGTATAAGCTGACGCCGGTGCAGGTGACCAGGGCCCGTTTGCTGACGTCAAATCCCGCTGCCAGTAATCTTTCCCACCAGGACGCTGTTTCAAAATCCGCCCGGACAATGTGCGGCCAGTCCGGAATGCCGAAGCCCAGCTCATCAGTCGCCGCTGTTTCCAGGCTTGCGTAGCGGGCTGGTCGATTTCGTAGATCTGCAACCGGGAAGCAACGTCCGGATGACGCTGGGCAAAGACGCTGGGCAAAACTGTCGAGGCCGGCCCCCAAAATAACGTATTGATCAAAATCGATCGTGCTGGACTCCGTAACCAGGTCATCGACGAAGCGGGCGCGGGCCACGATAGAGGCGCGGATGCGCCGGGTGAAGTCAGGGTCCATGTCGGGACGCTGCTGCCATCTTTCTTCGGGAGCGATGAGCTTTAATCCAATGTCATCGTGGATGATGATAGGCGGCGAATCGACCTGGGCATGCAGCGCTCTCCATAAGGCCGTTCGAATGGCGGTATTGTCGGGTTCTCCGGATTGCTTATGGGGTGCCTGTTCCAATTCCAGGGGTCGTTTTGCCAAAGGTCATGGCCGTTGGCGTGTTGTTGGGCATCAGTTATTTTTTCTTGCCTGCCCGGGACATTGTCCTTTCCGTGATAACATTAAAAATAGGCAAAAAAATATTTCATCCCACTTGCCGCTGTGGCGCATATTTGTCGTCCGCAGCGAATTTTCTCTGCTGGTCAAACGCTCGTCTCGATGCTTAAAGATGTGAACCATGGAAGTGCGGAGTGGGTAGGCGGGCATTGGCGATGCTGCGCCGAACTAGGGGCATGGCTTTGTGGGTTCTGCAAATCATCCCTGATCCAGGGTGCCTTGGCGGCTAGGGCATGTCTTTGGGCCTGGTTATGAGGCGGTCGACTGCGGTCGATCAATAGTCGTCAGGAGAACGCAATACCTTCTTGACCCTGTTGAGGGTGTAGCTAAAATCCTGATTGCCGACCAGGAATTCTTTATTGCCGTCCAGTATGAAAAGGACGTTCTCACTTCCTTTCAGTAGATAGAGTGTAATATCCGGGGTTGTGCTGTGCAGCACATAGATCTTCGCCGAGGGGTTTCCCTTCATGCCCCGTATGATCTTCCACGGGCCGGTTAGCCGCTGCCGGAACAGCTCTGTCGTCAGTGTATATGTCGCCGGAAGCAGGGTCTTGGGGTCTTTGTATAAGATCAGTTGCCATTTGAGGTGGTCGCAGTCTGCCGGCCTGGGTGTTTTCCATGCACGCTCCATTTCCCCGCATGGGCTCCGGCCTTCGAAAATGCCATACAAGCCCGGGCACTTGGGCACCTCCCTGAAGGTCACGCTTTCAGATACCTTGTTGTCCGACGCCGATGTTTGCCCCCAGGACGGTACGGCGCCCACCAGCGCGAGGCATACGATGGGGATAAAGACTGTGTGTTTCATGAGTCTGTTTTGTTAAGGGTGTAGCTCCATGCTCCTGAACCAATCATCAATTGCTGTTCGCTGTCCAGCAGGTGAATGAGGCGTTCGCTCAACCGGATGAATGAGATAGACATCTCCGGCGCCCCCGGGTCGAGGCGGTAAATGCTGGCCTTGGTCAGGGGATGTTTGACCGTATCCCAATTTCCGGTCCGGTGAAGTTGTCTGCCGCCGGCAATGTCCCTGGTTCCCTGTCTCGGCATGCCATATTCGGCATCAAGAACATATGTTCCGGACAAGTCGTTATTGTTTTTTTCCAGGAAGGTCAGCCGCCATTTGATGAGTTCGCAGGGGGCATCGCTGGGGATGCCGGGTATTGGCCTGGTGCCGTTGCTGCAGGGCGTTGTGCCGACATAGGTCCGTGCCACGGGTTTCTGAAGGCCTCCCTGCCGCGCGTTGGGCGCTATGGCCGCTGAAAGGCCATACAGCAGCATGCAGATGGTTATTTGGGCTATGTACATGGCAAGTTTGATTTAGCTGGAGAGAATTTTCATTTCTATTTGTTCTTTGTATGTCCATATGGTGGGCGCCGATGTTGATGCGGTTTGCAGCTATTCGCCGTACCCTGGCCCATGCAACGATAAACGATTTATGGACGCGGATGAAGGCCGGTTCGCCGAAAAGTACTTCCATGGATTTTGCCGATCCTTTGGTCACCGTCTTGCCCGTCGTCGTATGCATAATGCGTAGTCCTTCAATTACCAGAGGTTTTCGCATGGGAGAAAAGTGGCGCAGTGAAAGCGACCGGGAAGGCATGACATGGGCTGGCGCTTAGGCGGAGGTGGCTGGTTTCCTCAGGGCTGTTTCCCCGCCACGAACCTGGCCAGGGGCGCCATGCGCGCCTTGTTCAGCGTCAGCGTGTCCCCAAGCAGGCTGTAATTGTCGGCCGTTTCAAGGATTTTTTTAAAAGATTCCTCGTACGACATATCCTTGCAGGCCATCAGGGTAGTGGTCAGATTGGCGAAGCGGATGCGGTTGCCGGCTTGCAGGGTATAGCGTCCCGTGAGGGAATTGCAGCCGGCGAATCCCTGCACCCTGCCGTCTTCCGGAGAAAGAACCAGGTGCATGACCCGGGTGCCCGGCGCAGGGTCGGGCACGCTCCGGCCCATAAGCTCGGTGAGCTTCCAAAAGGTTCCCTGCAGGGGAGCTCCCGCACCGGCCGTCTCCCGGGTCAGCACATAGCGTTCAGCCAGGTCCCCCTGCATCCGGTGGCCGGTAGCATCCAGCAGGATAAGCTGGTTTTCCCCGACCAGGAATTTATTGGGGGCGTGCTTCAGGCCATCCAGGGTGATGGTGTTGCCGCCGGCGTTCCAGGAGAACTTTCCCTGCAGGGTCGTGCCGCTGCTGCGCCCGAGGTAATGGGTCTCATAGACGTAGGTCTGGTCCTGGTTCAGCCGGACCGTTGTCTCGATACCCTCGCAATCGGCGCAGGGCAGCACCCCCCGGTACGATCCGCTCCAATCCAGGGCATTGGCGCTGGTGTCGCCGACAGGTATTTTTTGCTGGTTGGCACATGACCATAGCATCGCCGCCAGGGCCAGCAGGGACAAGAAGGAAAAGGGCTTTTTCATGGGTCGTGTTTGGCCGGCGGGACGCCTGGCAGCGCCTGCCGCGTATCATCGGAAGGTAAGATTTTTTGGCTAAACGGCAGGAACAAGGCGCCTCGTGCAGCCGGGCAATGGCGGCATGCCGGGTCCCTGCTCCGTTGCGGCGTGCCGCTGCCCCATAGATAATTCGGGAAGTTCGGATTTTTATCCCAAATTTGTCGGGCATATAAACCTTGTTCAAACATACCTACCCATGACCAATATGTTGTTGTCGCTAGGGATATCGAGCCTGCTCGCCCTGGGCAATCCCGGCTCCATGGCCCAAAAAACGGCGCCCTCCGGAACGTATTTTCCTGCTGACTCCCAAGCTCTTTTAGGCCGCTGGGACCTGACCATCGATGCGAATGGCCGGAAGCTGCCTTCCTGGCTGGAGGTGCGGCTTTCGGGTTACCGTACCCTGGTGGGCAGCTTCGTCGGCTCGGCCGGCAGTGCACGCCCCATAGCCCAGGTCGATTTCCGGGAGGGGGAATTCAGCTTCACGATTCCGCCCCAGTGGGAAGGTGGGGACGGGAATATTGTGGTCCGGGGTAAAGTCAGCGGCGAAAGCATGCAGGGCACGCTGACCTCCAGCGATGGGAAACAGTATACCTGGTCCGGCGTGCGTGCGCCCCTGTTGACGCGACAAGCCGCACCCGTCTGGGGATCCCCCCTGAACTTGTTTAATGGCCATGACCTGCAGGGATGGAAGGCGACCGGCGACAACCAGTGGATCGTCCGCAATGAGGTGCTCACCAGCCCGCATTCGGGCGCCAACCTGGTCACGGAAAAAACATTTACGGATTTCAAGCTGCATGTGGAGTTCAGGTACAATGAAGGCAGCAACAGCGGTGTCTATCTTCGCGGGCGCTATGAGGTGCAGATCGAGGACAACCCTGCAGGCACCCATCCCAACAGCGAGATGTTCAGCGGGATTTACGGGTTTCTTCCGCCCACCCACATTGCGGCGCGGGGCCCTGGCCGCTGGCAGACCTATGACATTACCCTCGTGGGCCGCATGGTCACCGTGGTGGCCAATGGCGATACGGTGATTTGCCACAGGGAGATTCCCGGCATCACCGGCGGTGCACTCGACAGCCATGAAGACCAGCCCGGACCCATTTATATCCAGGGCGACCACGGTCCCATCGAATACCGGAAGATCATCATCACCCCGGCACGCTGAGACATCGCTGTATCCGCCGCGGCATCAGGCTTCATGAGGCATTATCCTTCCGGGTCTCCTTGCGGATGACGGGGGCTACCTGCGTACCGAAAAGCTCAATGGATTTCATGGTGAGGGCATGTGGCACGGTGCCCAGGCTCGCATGGGCAAGGAAACGGGTCTGTCCGAACAAGGTATACTCGTGCATGATCTTGTCGATGACCTGCTGCACGCTGCCCACCATAAGGGCGCCGCGGGGAGAGCGCGCCTGGTCGTACTGCGCCCGCGAAAGCGGCGGCCACCCCCGCTCCCTGCCGATGCGGTTCATCATGGCGGCATAGTAAGGATAAAACGCCGTGGCTACTTCCTCCCCGTCCTCCCCGATAAAGACATGGTTGTTGATGCCCAGCTGCAGGGTCGCCGGGTCGCGCCCCGCAGCCATGGCCGTTTCCCGGTATTCCCGGACAAAGGGAACGAAGTGTTCGGCTGCTCCGCCGATGATGGCCAGCGTCAGGGGGAGGCCGAGGGTGGCGGCCCGGCGGGCCGAGGCGGGAGTGCCGCCCGCGGCAATCCATATGGGCAGCCTGGGCTGGTACGGCCTCGGGTACACGCCCAGGTTGTCCAATGCGGGCCGGTGATGTCCCTGCCAGGTTACCTTTTCACGGTCGTTCAGGGCCAGCAACAACGAGAGCTTTTCGGTGAACAGCTCGTCGTAGTCCTGCAGGTTGAAGCCAAACAACGGAAATGACTCGATGAAAGATCCCCGCCCGGCCATGATCTCTGCGCGCCCGCCCGAGAGCAGGTCCAGGGTCGCAAATTGCTGGAACACCCGCACGGGATCGTCGGAGCTAAGCACGCTGACAGCGCTGGACAGGCGGATGCGTTTGGTCAGCGCGGCCGCTGCGCCCAGGACCACGGCCGGGGCGGACACGGCATAGTCGGGCCGGTGGTGCTCGCCGATGCCGAAGACATCCAGCCCCAGCTGGTCGGCCAGCTGGATCTCTTCCAGCAGGTCTTTTAAGCGTTGCCTACCCTTGAGGCCGGGACCGGGGAGGTCCTCCGGTGCCATATCGGCGAAGGTGATCAGACCAAGTTCCATCGATTGTTTTTAAAGCGTTCCCCTTCCGGCCTTCCGGCGCCAGATCGTTACAGGCAGAAGAACAATCTGTCCGGCCATATTGTTGACGGCGCTTTTTGGGGCTAAAGTATTATTTTGCAGATGTTATAGGGCGGTATGATCGGCTTTCCGGCTTTCGACCGCCCATCCCGTAAAGCCCGACCGAAAACTTTTTGCCGTTATGAAACGATCCTGCGCCGCCCTGCTTTCCCTGGCCCTGCCCGCCCTGCTGGCCGCGGGCCCCTTGCAGGCCCAACCGACCGCCGCGGCGGATACAGGCCTTTTCGGCACCCCGCGCCTGATCTCCAAGCAGTTCAAATTTACGGAGGGTCCGGCTGTGGACCGGCAGGGGAACGTTTTTTTTACCGACCAGCCCAACAACCGCATCTGGAAGTATTCCACGGACGGAAAGCTGTCCATCTTCATGGAGCCGGCGGGCCGCGCCAACGGGATGTACTTCGACCGCAAGGGAAATCTCGTGGCTTGTGCGGATGAGCATGACCAGCTCTGGTCGATCAGCCGCTCCGGCAAGGTCAAGGTGCTGGTGACCGGCTACCGGGACAGCCTGCTGAACGGACCCAACGATGTCTGGGTGGCGCCGGACGGCGGGATATACTTTACGGATCCTTATTACCAGCGGGATTACTGGACCCGCAAGTCTCCCGACATGAAGGAACAGAACGTGTATTACCTGGCCCCCGGCTCCGCGGCACCCGTGGCCGTCGCCCGCGATATCGTCAAGCCCAACGGCATCGTCGGCACCCCCGACGGGCGATGGTTGTATGTGGCCGACATTGAGGGGGGTAAGATATACCGGTACAGCATTGGGCGTGACGGCCGCTTGAGTGACCGGCAGCTTTTCACCGATCAGGGCTGCGACGGGATGACCCTGGATAGCCGCGGGAACCTTTACCTGGCCGGCAAGGGCGTAACTATATACAACCCGCAGGGGGTCCGGATCGGCCACATCCCCATACCCGAACCCTGGTCCGCCAATGTCTGCTTCGCCGGCAAAGACCGGGATCAGCTTTTCGTGACGGCGTCTACCGCCGTGTATATTGTACCGATGAAAGTGAAAGGGGTGAAATGACCTGACCTTATCAGCCGCCAGGCACCGGGCGATGCGCCAGCACGATGTGCCGGGCCTCCATGGACTTGAGGATGCCTACGTTGATGCGCTCCCGCAACTCGGAATATGCGCTCCATTCTGTCAGATGCGTATAGCAAATGACCTGTACTTTCAGGGCCCTTTCGGAGATGTCGTTGAGGTTGAGGGTAAAGTTGTCGATCACATGCTGGTCTGCCGTCAACAGGGCCCGGATATCGCTCAGCAGATCCAGCAGCGCATCGGGAGAGGTATCGGGATCCAGCTCCAGGGAGAGCTTGATGCGGCGCTGGGTCATCTGGGTCACGTTGTCTACGATACTGTCCACCATAAGCTTGTTGGGCACCGTCACGTAGGTCTTGTCGTCCGTCCGGAGCCGGGTGCTCCTCAGCCCGATTTTTTCGACCGTGCCGGAGGTGCCGCTGACCTTCACATAGTCTCCCATGTAAAAAGGCTTGTCCAGCAGGATAATGAAGGACCCGATGAGGTTCTCAATGCTTTCCTTCGCTGCCAGAGCCAGCGCTGCGGCGCCAATGCCCAGGGCGCCCACCATTTTCGAGGTCCACTCCCGGCCCACCAGGAACCTGAGGACGACGATCAGGCCGATCAGGCCGACGACGGCCTTCAGAAAGTCCCTGAAGAACAGGACGATCTGGTTGTCCGAGTGCGTGGGGGTGAGGTTAGCGCGGTGAGTCATCACCAGGGCTATGAAGTCAATGAGGCGCAGCAAGACCCAAAAGAAGGATACCGTGAGGACGCACAACTTCAGGGCCCGGATCAGGGAACCGACGTCGGAGCGCAGGACATGGATCTCCAGGTTCCAAACGGCGGGGAAGCGCAGGTGATCAATGGACGCAATGAAGACCAGCAAAATGAGAAAGATGCCCAGGGGGCGGATCAGCAGGGCGGCAAAATCCTTCTTTTCCACCTCGGGCGTCCAGCGGCGGATAAGCCGGTAGGTTAAGGTGATGATGATCTTGGACAAGGGTGTCCGCAACAGCGCCACCACCAGCACCAGCAGGGCGGGGACCAGGAAGTCTCCGACGGTATTGGCCAGAAAAGGTCTTTGCAGGAACTCACGCATGAGCCATCGATTGTCTAACCAAAAATAGAGCTTATTTTCCTGACGGGCGCGGCCGCCGTGCGCCCGGAGAGGTGCAGCTCTTTTGCTGAAGGGCCGCTGTCCAGGGGATGGAGGTGGACGATGCCCGGCCGCATCCCGGGGGCGAAGCTCCCCAGGGTCTCATCCCAACCCAGGGCCGCCGCGCCTCCCGCCGTGGCCCAGCCCAGCAGCTCGGCCAGGGGAACATGCGGATAGTGCTCCTGTATGGCCCTCATCTCGGACAGGATCGACAGGGCGTGGTTGGAAGAAAGGCTGTCGGTGCCCAGGCAAAGGCGGCAGCCGGCCTGGCGCAGGATATCCACAGGCGGCATCTTTTTCTCGATATACAGGTTGGCGTTCGGACAGAGGCACCAAAAGGCGGCTATGCCGGCCTCCTGCACATAACGGATGTCGTCCGCATTGGTAAAGGTATTGTGAACAAGGAGAAGGCGCTCCCTGCCCAGGAAGGCGGGCAACCAGGCCGGCAGCGCCCGCGTACCGGTCGGCCGGATATCGTTCGCATCCAGGCCCGGCGCGCTATACAGGCGATGAAAGCCATTCGGGCCGCCCAGGAACAGCGCATCTTCATCGGCACATTCCTGGCTGTGAACGCTGGCCGGCCCCTGCTCCTGTCCGAGTAGGCGCATGAGCAGCGGCGACAAGGAGTAGGGCGCATGCGCGGTCAGGCTGGCGTTCAGCCCTGCGTCCGTGAACTGCCTGTGCACCTCCCGGCTGGCCGCCAGGCGCGCCTCCGCGACGGCTTCCGCCATCCCGAAGCACTCGACGAATGTATGGTAACGCAGCTGCCTTTCTTTTTTCAGGTCCAGGGTGTCGGTGGTGTTGCTGATGTCGCCCACGGCCACGATGCCGCCCGCGATCATTTCCCTTTCCGCTTCCCTGGCGGCCTCCCGGATGGCCGTGGGATCCGCGGAGCGGTGTCCGATCACGGAGAGGAGGAAGCTGATCAGGCCCTGCCCTTCCGGGAAAGCGCCCCGCAGGTGAGAAAGCTCCAGGTGACAATGGGCGTTGACGAAACCGGGACAGAGGATGCCCGGAAAATCTTCCGCGCCCTCCCCGGTCTCCCTGCCGGGGAGGATGGCCAGGACCGCTCCCTCGTCATCCGTGACCAGCGTCCGGTCCTCCAGAAGCTGCTGCCCGTCGAAAAGGTAGGCGGCCCTGTACTTATGCATACGTGATTTCTTGTAAATTTGCCGGTTGTACCAACAGGATAAAGGTACATCAAAACCCCATGCTGGATAAACTGGAAGCGATCAAAGCGCGTTTCGAAGCCACAGGCCTCGCGCTGACCAATCCCGAGGTGGTGGCGGACCAACAACGGTTTAGCCGCCTCAGCCGGGAATACCGCGAGCTCGAAAGGATCGTCGAGGCCCGTGATGATTACCAGCGCGTGCTGGATGACATAGCCTTCCATGAAGAAGTGGTGCGGGGCGATGATGAAGAGATGCGTCAGCAGGCCAAGGAAGAGCTGCTGTCGCTGCAGGAGCGCAGGGAAGCCCTGGAGCTGAAGATACGCCAGCTCCTGGTGCCTAAAGATCCCCAGGATGAGAAGAACGCCATACTTGAGATCCGTGCGGGTACCGGAGGGGACGAGGCCAGCATCTTTGCGGGTGATCTGTTGCGCATGTACCTGCGGTATTTTGAAGAGCGGGGATGGATGGCATCGGTCATGAACGAAAACGAGGGCGCCGCAGGCGGGTATAAGGAGGTCATTGTCGAGGTCCAGGGGGACAGCGTCTATGGCACCCTCAAATTCGAGTCGGGCGTCCACCGTGTACAGCGGGTGCCCCGCACGGAGTCTTCCGGACGGATACATACCTCTGCCGCCACGGTGGCGGTGCTCCCTGAGGCCGAGGAGGTAGACGTGAAGATCAACGAGAGTGATGTCCGCATGGAGACGGCCCGAAGCGGGGGCGCCGGTGGCCAGAACGTCAACAAGGTCGAGACCAAGGTACGGCTGACCCATATCCCCAGCGGGGTGGTCGTGGAATGTCAGACGGAGCGCACCCAGCTGGGCAACCGGGAAAAAGCCATGAAAATGCTGCGCACGCGCCTGTATGAAGAAGCCGTGCGCAAGCACGAGGATGCCATCGCCCGCCACAGGAAGAGCATGGTATCCACGGGGGATCGCTCGGCCAAGATACGTACCTATAATTATCCCCAGGGCCGGGTGACGGACCACCGCATCGGACTCACCTTATACAACCTCGATGCCTTTATGGGCGGGGATATCCAGGAGATGCTCGACGCCCTGCAATTTGCGGAGAACGCCGAAAAAATGAAGCAGGCCGACTAGGAGATGGTCACTGCGGCTTCAGCAGGAGTCGGATGTCCTTCCGCAGCTGCTTGAGTTCATCAGGGTCCAGCCCGTCGTAGAAACCGCGGATCCGGCGGTCGCCGTCCACCAGGGCGAACATCTGCGTATGGACAAAGTCTTCGGTGACGCCCGCAGAATCAGCCGCATTGAGCAGGTACTGGTGCACGGCGACATCGAAGGTCGCGGCCCGGTCTCCCGTCAGGAATTTCCATACCTCCGGTTTCGCCCCGAACTGCTCCGCATAGCGCTCCAGCACCTGCACGCTGTCGTGGCTCGGATCTACCGAATAGGACAGGATCTGGAACCCCGGCTCCTCCTTGAACTCTTCGTAGACCAGGTCCATGTTCTTGTTCATCTTGGGGCAGATGCCCGTGCAGCGGGTAAAAAAGTATTCCACCACGCTGACCTTTCCGTCCAGCGCTTTTTCGGTGATGGTGTCTCCCGCCTGGTCCACGAAGCTGAAGGGGCCCACGGTGTGGCCGGGGTTGCCCAGTACGGGGAGCTTCCGCTTCCCGAAATCGGTGCCCGCAAACAGCGCCACATAAAAAACCGTGATCAGCACCACGAAAAAGGCGATCAGGTAAAGCGTTTTCCTAGACATGAATGATTCCTCCAGCCTACAAAGATAAGGCAGACGGCCATAGGGGGGCGGCAGGGGTGGGGGAAGAAGCCGTTAAAGTTTTGCAAAACCGGCTCAGAGCTCAAAGGCGATCCGGATGCCCAGGTGCAGGCTGGGAAGCCATGTCGTGGTACTTTCCGGCGTATTGCCGACGACATGGGTGTCGGGATCCAGGCGGTAATGGTCCAGGTGGTAGGTCTTGGCTTTGATCCCCAGGCCGATATATTTGTCGATATACAGTTTGTTCTTCCGGTATTGCCTGCCGATGAGGAGCTGCAGTCCCGCCACCCGCTTGTTTCCTTTCTCATGATAGGTCTTCGCCTCGATCTGCTTGTCCTCGCTGGGGTACCAGATCTGCCGGTAGAGCAAGACCGGCTCGAAGTAGGTGCCCCGCGCGCGGGCATCGGGGGAATAGGGTGAGATTACATAATACCGCAGGCCGGCACGGCCCACATAGCCTTTGGCGTTCAGGTACTGGTGTTCTGTGATGGCAGGCCGGTATTGCCCGAGGTTGAATTGATTGAGGATGTTGTCCCAGTAATCGGTATAGACGAATCCCGCCCCGACCATCAGGCTCGTATGCGTGCCCAGTTCCTGTTCCAGGGATACATCCAGCTCATTGACCAGGGTGGTGGGATTGAACTTCAGAAAAGTCTTCCGCTGTGCGCTGGCCCCTGCCGCCAGGACGGTCCAGGCACACAGGAAAACGCCAAATATGCATATGGGTCTGTTCATCGGTCTGCAGGATCCATAGATTAGTCCGGGAGTTCGTTCAGCAGCTGCTCTACTACACGGGGGTACCACTCGTATTCCAACTGATGCACTTTCTGTGCCAGTTTTTCGGGGGTATCGCCGGGGTCGACGGCACATCGCCGCTGCAGGATGATCTCCCCTTCGTCATACCGCTCGTTGACCCGGTGTATGGTGATGCCGCTCTCCCGGTCCCCCGCGGCCAGGACGGCTTCATGCACCCGCAGTCCATACATGCCCTTTCCCCCGTAGGCAGGCAGCAAGGCCGGGTGGATGTTGACCATACGGCCTCCGAAAGCGCGGACCACTTCTTCCGGCACTTTCCACAGGAAGCCCGCCAGGACGATCAGGTCGGCCGGCAGGGCCTGCAGGCGGCCCAGCAGGGTATGCCCGTCCCGGAACTGCTCCCGGTCCAGCAGCAGGACCTCTATGCCCTCCCGGGCAGCGATCTCCAGCACCCCCGCCGCCGGGTTGTTGCAGACGATCAGGGCCACCCTTGCCGCATCTGACCCCCTGAAGTGGTCTATGAGCCGGGCGGCGTTCGTACCGGCACCCGAGGCGAAAACAGCGATTTGCTTCATCATGGCCGGGTAAATAAAAACAAATTTGTCTTTTTTTATGCCCTAAATTTGCATCAAAGCAAAGCAAAAAATCCCATCGAAAGAAATCCTTTAGCGACAGCCCCGGACGCTCCTGAAAACATCCTCAGGAAGGCCCGCGGGGCGGCCTTTCCAGGCCGGGAGCGCCGGGCCGTGGAATTTGCCGGAATGCAGGCCCGGTAAGGGAGAGATTTTTTGCGCTTTGGGGAAATTGTCAACATTGTGTCTTATTTTTGTGCGCGTTTTAACAAAATCATCAGGTCCAAACCAATCTATCAATAATGGGTGTGAACAGTCTTTACAAGGCTTCTTGGAGAAGGGTCGCTCTTTGTGTTTTTGTATGTCAGGCGTTGCTGATCCTTTCCCAAAGACCTTCTTTTGCCCAGGAAGCTCAGGGGGACGTTAAAAACGGCCAGGAACTATTTCAGACCAATTGCGCCTCCTGCCACAATCCCGTCCGTGACATGACCGGACCGGCGCTGCAGCCCGCCAGTCCCGAGATTCCCGGTGGCAAGCAATGGATATACGACTGGGTTCACAATTCTTCCGCAGTCATCGCCAGCGGCGACAAATATGCCA
>CBINPH010000017.1:0-18928 GCA_966252445.1 uncultured Chitinophagaceae bacterium
GCCCGGCGAAAGCTTCTTCGAAGCCCCCGAGGCGCCGCGCCGCCTCCTTCCGGATCAGCAGCCCCGAAGGACAGGGCGCATCCCCGGGGCCCAGCGGATGCAGGGCCAGGGCCTCGTCGGGGGGATATACCGGCCGGTCGGGGAGCCCCCCGACAGGAATGACCGGATCAGGCCGGGCCGGGTCCGCCCAGCTGTACCAGTAGCGGGCGGCGCAGCCGATCATGCTCACCCCGGGATGCGCATCGGCGAGGGCCAGCTGCCCGGCCAGCTTGCCGGGCAACCACAGATCATCGGCATCCAGCAGGGCCAACCATACGCCCCGGGCCTGGCGCAGGGCCAGGTTCCTGGCGGCGGCGGCGCCGCGGTTTACCCCGCCGGGATGGCACAGGCAGCGGATGCGCCCGGGCAGGCGCCGGGCCTGGGCCTCCGCCACGGCCGCCGTGCCGTCCGTAGACCCATCGTCCACCAGCCATATCTCCCAGTCCCTTACATCCTGGGCCTCTACGCTGCGTACCGCCTCTTCCAGGAAGGCTGCGGCGTTGTAGCATGGCACGATAACCGACACACGGGGCGACACAGGCATCCGCAGGCGTGCATTGGCGGGGTCAGGCACGATGGCAGGCGGGCGCCCAGCGCCTCCGCCCCTTCGTTGACCACGGTGATCCTGGGCAGTGCCAGGCGATCCACACGGTCCCTTACACATTTTTCCTCCGTCGTACAGGCAAAGCGGTAGCCTGCCCTGCGTACCAACGACCGGACACCGGCGTTCAGTTCCCCATGCGGATATGCGAAACAGCGGACTTTCCCGCCCTGCAGGTCTTCCAACAGGCGTCCGCCTTCTTCTATCTCCCAGCGCTGGGTCCGGACATCCTGGCGGCCCAGGGCCGGGTGCCGCATCGTATGCGCCCCCAGCTCGAAGCCATCGCGCACCAGCGCCGTGAGGGCGGCCCGCCCCATTTTGGCGAAGCCCGGGTAGGCCCCTGCCGCCGGACCGGCGAGGGTCAGCAGCTGGGCCGTTGCCTCCTCCTGCCGGTCAGCGGGAAGGCTTTTTAGCCAGGCGCAGAGCGCCAGGTAATGGCGGCAGACGCCGTTGGGCGGGGGATGCGCCGCCGACCAGCGCAAGCGCAGGGCTTCTTCCCGCGCTGCCGGCCCGGGAAGCCTCAGGGTGAAGCGCTCTCCCCCGGCGCGCAGCTCCGCCCTTGTCCCGGATGCCTGCTTCCAGAACAGGTAATCGACGAGTTCCCACCAAAAAAGCGCCCCCGTGGTCAGGTTCTGGGCGGGGACAAAGAAAGCGGCAGGCAGGCCCAGGCGCCGCAGCAGGGGGACGGCGATGTCGTAGTTATCGAGATACCCGTCATCGAAGGTCAGGCAGGCGCGGGGACGGCCATCGCCACCCGGCCGGTCCAGTCCGGTCAGCGGCACGACGTTAAAGTGCCGGCGGACATAGTCCAGCTGAGCCCTGAAATGCGCGGGCTCCACACACATCTGCCAGGGGTCCAGGGCCTCCTTCCCTATCCGGTGATAGGCCAGGATCAGGGCCGGAGGGGCCTGCGAAGCTCGGTCGCGCTTCCGTATGCGAAGAAACCTCCTCATGGCTGCTCCTCCTGTCGTTTGACCGCCCGGGCGGTGATGATCACGGGATAATGGTTGTCCGCGGCATCCAGCTCCTCCTGGCGCAACTCGGGACGGCCCAGGCCATAGAGAAAGGCCGTAGCGGTCAGCACAGTGCCCAGGCTCTGCACCTGCACCTCTTCGGGATCGAACCAGGCGCCCAGCATGCGCGTCACGGCGTTGGCCGTGAAGGACCAGTACCAGCTCTCCCCCCACGCGCCGGCATCAATGCTGCTCACCCCCGGCACGGTCATCAGCAGCACCCCACCCGGCTTCAGCATCCGGTGACAGTGCCGCAAGGCCGCATGGAAGTCATAGATCAGGTGCAGGGTCTGGGTCAGGATGATGCAGTCGAACAGGTCCGAGGGCACATGGTCGGCATGGGACAGGTCACCGCCGAAGGTAGCCCCGGGGTGGGCCGGATCCACATGGAAGACGTCGCTGACGACCACCCTGTCCCCGCCATAGCGCAGCGTATATGCGTTGTCGCCGATCTCCAGCACCCGCCCGCGGATCAGCGAGGCGTGATCCGCCAGGAAGTTTTCAATATAATAGCGGTCGACAGGACCACCGCGGTCGTATCCGAAGCTCAGGCTGAAAGGCGCACTGCGGCGCAGGTCACCGAAACGCACCTGCCCCGGGGCGGGAAGGGGGCGGGGGTTCCGTACCCGGGCGAGCACCCGGCGGAAGCGGCCCCACAGCCGGCGGGCCGATAAGCGCAGGGCGGCCCCAGGCAGGGTGCTCGCCCACAGGACCAGTTCCCTGCGGCGCGGGCGCCGACCGGGATACCAGGCCGGCGCTGACAACCGGCCATGGATCTGCCAGGCGTAGTACTGCCGGAACCGGCGCAGCCCATGCCTGGCGGCCTTACGCTGGTCAGGGCCTCCGGCTGCCGCTTCCCGGCGCAGCAGGTAGCGCAGCTGCCCCATCATCAGCCCCGTATCCCGCGACATGTTTCCGGGGTGGGAACGGTAGGCCGTCAGCTTGGTGCTGTGCCCGTAGACCGGGCAGCGCCTGGCCACCCGCAGGTACAGGTCATAGTCCTCGCAGCTGGGCAGCAACTCGTCGAAACGAAAATAGCCGAACATCTGCCTGCGGTACAACACCGCCCCATGCATACCGATGTAGTTGCCCCGCAGCAGGGCCTGGTAATGGTCCCGGTCCGGGACCGGTTCGACGGGGCCCTGCAACAGTTTCAGCCCGGCGTCCACATTGTCGAAGCTGCCGGACACAAAGGCGCAGTCCGGGTGCTCCCGGAATGCGCTGAGGTTTTCGGCCACGGCATGGGGATAGAGGACATCGTCCGCGTCCAGGAAAAGCACGAAGGCGCCCGCCGCCAGGGATACCCCTTTGTTGCGGGCGGCGGAGAGCCCGCGGTGCTCCTGGTAGACATAGCGGGCCGCAGGATACCGCGCCACCAGCTCCCGGGTATGATCCCCGGACCCGTCATCCACCACAATGAGTTCGATGGCGGGATGCGTCTGCCGCCCCACGCTTTCGATGGCATCGGCTATATACCGGGCATGGTTATACGTCGTGATGACGACGCTCACCAGCGGCATCGTCCCCACCTCGCGGGGAAGGGGCAGCGGATCTTGGGCGACTGGCAGCGCCCGGTGGCGCCAGAAGTACCACAGCCCCTCGAAGCAGCCCAGGATCTCCTGGGGCACCGTAGAGAAACGGCCGCGGAACCGGGCCCGGAGGCCCTTGGCCAGCATCGTCAGATAAAAAGCGGGCAACACCCGCCGGAGGCGGAACAGGTTGCCGCCGCGCCGGGCCCGCTGGTGCTGGATCAGCAGGGCCGACACGGCGCCGCTCATGTAGGTCCGGATCTGCCGGCGCAAAGCGGGCATATCGCGGCGATGCGTGTGTATGGCGACGGCGCGGGGACTGTAATGGATGGCCCAGCCGGCATTGAGCACGCGGAACCACATCTCCGAATCCTCGCTGCAACCCGCGGCGCCCGGGCCCAGCCGGGGGTCAAAGCCCCCCAGCGCCTGCAACACGGTCCGGCGAAAAGCCATGTTGGCCCCTGCCCCGATGATCCAGGCAGGCACGCCCACCCGGCGGTGTCGCCGGAAAAAAGCCGTATCGTACAACTGGTCCCTGTATCCACGGTTGAAAGACCAGTGGCGTTCAAAGATCAGGCTGGCCCCGGTATCCAGGCGCTCCGGCAGGACCAGCCCCGCGGCGGCCTGTATGTCGGGGCGGTCGAAGGCCCGGGCCATCTGCCCGGCCCAGTCTGCATCGACCTGCACGTCGTCATCGATAAAGGCCACGAGCGCCGACGTTGTCTGGCGCCAGCCGCAGTTCCGGGCCTGCCCCAGCCCGCGCCGGGGCTCCCGAAGGTAACGCACGGCGGGGAACTCCTCCCGCAGCCGCTGGGTGCGGTCGTCGGATGGGGCATTGTCGACGACGATGACCTCCGCGGGGGCCGGCTCCAGGCGGGCCACCGACTGCAGGCAGCGTCGGAGGGCCTCCGGCCGGTTCCGGGTGCAGATGACCAGGGCCATATCGGGGGCGGGGGCCGCCGGCCTGGGGCGAAAAGGCGCCAGCAGGTTATCCAGCCGGGCACCGAACGCGCTGTAATCCTCCTGTGTCCAGAGCGCTTCCAGCTCCCCGAAGACCGCAGGGCCTTCCAGGCCGCCATAATAGTGAAGGCTGTCCCGCACAGCCTGCCAGGCCTGTTCCGGGGCCGCCCCGGCGGCCCCGGGATCCGGTATCCAGACATGGCCCAGGGGAACGTTCTCCCACCAGTACACCCGGTATTCCGGACCTTCCCCAGGCAGGTCAAAGCCCTGATAGAGCAACCAGGACAGGTTGACCTGGCGAACGGTGAAGGGGCCTGGGCTGCTCATGCGCAAACAGGTTTGCGGCCCAGGGGCCGGATATGGACCGGGAAATCGGGGCGCACCGCCCCTATCCATTTACCCTTCCAGCGAATGGAGCCCCGGTAGTCCGCCACCTCAAAGCGCAGGCAGTTTTCCAGATAATAAACCTGCTCCATGGTGTCACGGACGAATATGATGGATACGTAATAGCCACCGTCATTGAGAAAATGGCCGGGTATACGGCAGGAGCCGGAAAATTCCCCTGCACCGGCGCTGCGGCAGGGCGAGGTGACATCGAAGATGCACTCTCCCCGCATCGCGAACAAATGCACTCCTACGCTGAGGTTCATGGGGGCGGCGTTCTGGAAACGGAAACGGATCTCCAGCGGCGTGCGCACGTCGGCATCGGCCAGCGGCGAGCCGTCGCCGGTCTCCAGCGACACCTCCCGCATACGGATCAGGTCATTGCCCGGGGCCTGATCCCGGCGCCAGGCCTGCTGGAAACGGGGGCGCCCATGCTGCTCCCGGTAGGCGCGGACAACAGCTGCCGGCGCCCCGTCCATGACCAGCCGTCCTTCCTTGAGCAGGAGGGCCCGCTGGCAGAGCTGCAGCACAGAAGGCAGGTTGTGGCTGACATACAGGACCGTGCATCCCCGGGAGGAGACCACCTCCTGCATCTTGTCCAGGCAGCGGTCCTGGAACTCGCTGTCTCCCACGGCCAGCACCTCGTCGACGATCAGGATCTCGGGTTCCAGGTGAGCGGCCACGGCGAAGGCCAGGCGTACATACATGCCCGAAGAATAACGCTTGACCGGCGTGTCCAGGAACCGGGATATGCCGGAGAAGTCCACGATCTCATCGAACTTGCGCTTCACCTCCCGGTTGCTCATGCCCAGGATGTTGCCGTTCAAAAAAATGTTCTCCCGGCCGCTGAGCTCAGGATGAAAGCCGGTGCCTACCTCCAGCAGGCTGGCTACCCGGCCCCGCCCCCGTATCCTCCCGCGGGTGGGTTGCGTGACCCGCGACAGCAGCTTCAGCAGGGTGGACTTGCCGGCCCCGTTTTTCCCTACAATGCCTAGGACCTCGCCCTGGCGCAGGGTAAAATCGATGTCTTGCAGGGCCCAGAAAGTCCCGCGGGCAGGGCCGGCATCCAGCTGGTTGTCCGCCACGGCCCGGGCAGGGCTGCCCAGCACGGAACGGCGCCACCAGTGGTGCACTTCTTCCTTCAGGCTGCGGGCATCAAGGCTGCCCAGCCCGTATTGTTTCCACAGATGTTCTACCCTAATCACGTTGTCCATCATGCGTCAATTGTTCAGACAATATCCATGGCCCGTCCGTCCCTGTTCCGGAACAAGAGGAGGCCGGCCAGCAGGGACAGGCAGGCGCAGCCCGCCGCGTACAGCAGCGGGGCGGGGCTATGCGCGCCTGTGCCCAGGAAAGCATATTGAAATAGCTCCAGCAAAGGGGCCAGGGGGTTCCACAGCAGCCAGGACCGGTACGCGACAGGTACAGCCGCCAGCGGGAACAGCACCGGCGAGGCATACATCCAGATGCGGAGGATAAAGCTCAGCAGGTTGCCCAGATCGCGGTAGCGGAGCGTCAGCGCAGCGAAAACCAGTCCCAACCCCAGCCCCATCATGCCCAGCAGGAGCAGCAGAAGGGGGACCAGCAGCAGGCTGCCGTTGGGCGCCACGGCTCCCCCGCGGGCATATACCCAGGCAAAGAGCAGCAGGTATATGCCCAGCTGTATGCCGAGGCGGATGAGCTGGGACAGCCCCACCGAGAGGGGCACGATCAGTCGCGGGAAATAGACCTTGGCAAAGATGTCGGCCTGCCCGGTATAGGTATGGGATACGGCCAGCAGGGTCTCGGAGAAGAAGCCCCACAGCACGACCCCGCCAAAATAGAACAGCAGTCCCGGACGGCCGGAAGTGGATATGCCGATTACCTGCTGGAAAACCACCACATATACCAGGGCGGTCAGCAGGGGCTGCAGCAGGATCCAGGCAGCGCCGAGCACGGTCTGGCGGTGCGCCGCCAGGAAATCCCGCCGCACGAAACGGAGCAACAGGTCCCCGTAGGGAAGCATTTCCCGCAGGTAGGCGTAGGGCCGCACCCTTTGCCCGCTGATTTCCCACTGGTATTCCTTCGTGATCATAGCTTGTCGCGGATGTACCCCCCCTGGTAGCTTTCCGCCGTAAAGGTAGGACCGCGGCCAGGGGCTCCCGGGAGGGACTTTGTAAACCTTCCATAATCCACAGGGAATAGGCAGAATACAGCAAGGAGCGTGACCCTGCACGCCTCCCTTTTCGGGCTCCCCGGAGCGCTTCTAGCGGCTTTTCGCGGGGAATTCGGGAAAGCGGGAGGATTGCCTTAATTTGCGAACGCTGGCTGTCCGGCCTTAAAAAACATCCTGCATGACGACAAAATCCCCGCAACTTTTTCCGGCTGCCGCCCTCGTGCTGTCGCTCCTATGCGCTGCCTGCCACAGGGAAAGACCGGCTCCCCAGACCGACATTATCCCGGCGCCCGTTTCCCTGAGCCGGGAAACGGGACATTTTACCCTCGGTCCCGGGACGCCGCTTGTCCTCGCCGGGCAGGGACTGGAACCGAGCGCCGCCTTCCTGAACGATTACCTGGAGCGGTACTACGGATTCCGGCTGAAGGTCAGTACGGCGCCGGCGGACAGCAACGCCCGCGGCGCCCTGGTCCTGGGCTACCGCGCCCTCGGCTATCCCCTGAAAGGCGCTTATACGCTCAGCGCCGACCCCGACCGGGTGGTGATCATGGGCGGCGATGCCCCCGGCGTGTTCTATGGCATACAAACCCTCATCCAGCTGTTGCCCCCCTCCCCGCCGCAGGACCCCCACGGGCCGCTGGATATCGCCGCCGTGAAGATCAGCGATCATCCCCGTTTCGGATACCGCGGCATGATGCTGGACTGCGCCCGGCACTTTTTCGATACCGCCTTCATCAAGCGGTTCATCGATTACCTCGCCCTCCACAAGATGAACACCTTCCACTGGCACCTGACCGATGACCAGGGCTGGCGCATCGAGATCAAGCGATATCCGCGGCTGACTGAGGTGGGTGCCTGGCGCGACTCCACCCTGATCGGTCACTACGGCGATCAGCCGCGCCGTTTCGACCATCACCGCTATGGGGGCTTCTATACCCAAGACCAGATCAGGGACATCGTCCGCTACGCGCAACAGCGCTATATCACCATCATCCCGGAGATCGAGATGCCGGGACATTCCATGGCGGCCATTGCCGCCTACCCGGAGCTGGCCTGCCAGGAAGGTACGTACGCCGTCCGTTCCATCTGGGGCGTCAACGATACCATTCTCTGCCCCACGCCCTATACCTTCCGCTTCTATGAGCATGTGCTGACCGAGGTGATGGCGCTGTTCCCCGGCCGCTATATCCACATCGGAGGCGATGAAGCGCCCAAATCCACGTGGAAGGCCTCCCCCTTCTGCCAGGCCCTGATGAAGCGCGAGCACCTGAAAGACGAGAACGAACTGCAGAGCTACTTTATCCACCACATGGAAAAATTCCTCAACGCCCACGGCCGCGACATCATCGGATGGGACGAGATCCTGGAAGGCGGGCTGGCCCCGCATGCGACGGTGATGAGCTGGCGGGGCGAGGAAGGCGGCATCGCCGCCGCCAAGCAGCACCATGACGTCATTATGTCGCCGACGACCTACTGCTACCTGGATTACCGGCAGTCCAAGAACAGCGACTCGCTCACCATCGGAGGGTACCTGCCCCTGGAAAAGGTATACAGCTACGAGCCTTACGCGAAAGAGCTCGACAGCGCCGAGCAGTCTTACATACGCGGGGTGCAGGGCAACGTGTGGACGGAATACATGGCCTGGCCCTCGAAGGTCGAATACATGATCTTTCCCCGCATGGAAGCCCTGGCCGAAGTCGCCTGGAGTCCCCGCTCGCGGCGGAACTATGCGGATTTTTCCCGGCGCCTGCTCACCCAGTTCAGGCGATATGCCCTCTGGGGCGCCAGCTATGCCAAGGCTGTCTTCGACATTGGCGTCTCGACCAAAGCCAGTGCCGGCGGAGGGCTGGAGCTGAGCCTCACGCCATGGCCCGCACAGGCCGTCATCCGCTATACCCTGAACGGCCAGGCGCCGACGGCGGAAGACGCCGTTTACCATGCACCCCTGCACCTGGAGGCCGACAGCCGCCTGCGTGCGGTGCCCTTCCTGGACGACACGCCCCTGACGCAGGGCATAGACCGCCGCTTTGAGGTCAACAAGGCCACGGGCAGGCCGGTCACCCTGGCCACTCCTCCATCCGGACGCTACCAGGGCCAAGGGGCCTTCACCCTGGTCGACGGTGTCCGGGACGACGGGCCCGACCGGGATGACGCCCGCTGGCTGGGCTGGGAAGGAACCGACATGGTGGCCACCATAGACCTGGGCAGGGAAGATACCCTGTCGGCATTGACCATCGGCGTCAACAATGACCAGGACAGCTGGATCTATGCCCCTAAAAAGATCAGGGTGTGGGTGTCCGACGACGGACAGGCGTTCCGGGAGATCATGGACCCCCTGCAGGTGCCCGCCTCCGAAAAGCCGGTGCTGACCCTGCATATCCCCATGGGCGGCGCCAGGGGCCGCTATGTGCGGATCGCCGCGGTGCCGCTGGACAAGATCCCGGAAGGTCGCCCGGGCGCGGGACATCCTGCCTGGCTCTTTGTGGACGAGATCAGCCTGCAATGAGCCGGGGATACCCTGGCATACTTTGGATCAATGGTCAAATACCGCGTTATGAAAAAAATATGGATCTGCGTGTTCTTCCTGGCTGTAACCCTGGCCGCCGGGGCACAGGAATCTTCCCGGGATTATGTCCCGCCCACCGACCCGCGCGTACAGGCCAAGCTGGAGTGGTGGCAGGACCAGAAGTTCGGGCTGCTCATGCACTGGGGCGCCTACAGCCAGTGGGGGGTGGTCGAAAGCTGGAGCATCTGCCCCGAAGACGAGGGCTGGACGCAGCGCCACGGGCACGGCGCCGAGAATTATTTCGACTACAAGACCCAGTACGAAGGCCTGATCAGGACATTTAACCCCACCCGCTTCGATCCCCGGCGCTGGGCCGAGGCCGCCAAGGCGGCAGGCATGCGCTACATGGTCTTTACCACCAAACACCACGACGGGTTCTGCATGTTCGATACCCGACAGACGGATTACCGCATCACCGGCCCCGAATGCCCCTTCCATACCAATCCCCGGGCGAACGTCACCCGGGAAGTCTTCCAGGCCTTCCGCGACGCCGGCCTGGGCATCGGCGCCTATTTTTCCAAGCCGGACTGGCATTCGCCGTATTTCTGGTGGCCCTATTTTCCGCCCATGGACCGGTTTCCCAACTACGACGAAGCCAGGTATCCCCAGCGGTGGCAGCAGTTCAGGGACTTTACCTACCGCCAGATCGAGGAGCTGCTCGGCGGCGACTACGGAAAGGTGGACATCCTCTGGCTGGACGGGGGCTGGGTGCGTCCCCATACGGCTGAAGAGCTGAAAGACCATCCGCGCAGGAACACCGATATAGACATGCCCCGGATCGCGAAGATGGCGCGGGCCCACCAGCCCGGCATCCTGGTGGTGGACCGTGCCGTGGGCGGCCCCTATGAAAATTACCGCACGCCCGAGCAGCAGGTGCCCCAGACGCCCCTTCCCTATCCCTGGGAGACGTGCATGACCATGGGCCGCTCCTGGAGCTATGTACCCCATGACGTCTATAAGCCCAGCGCCCAGCTCATCGGGCTGCTGGTCAAGATTGTCTCCCGCGGAGGCAATTTCCTGCTGAACATCGGGCCTGGCCCCGACGGCCAATGGGATCCGACCGCCTATGCGCGCCTGCAGGACATAGGCGCCTGGATGAAGGTGAACGGGGAAGGCATCTATGCCACCCGGCCGGTGGCGCCCTATGCCGCAGGGAACCTGTACTATACCCGGAAAAAAGACAGCTCGGCAGTCTATGCCTTCTACCTCGCCGACAGCACACGGCCCCGGTTGCCCGAACAACTGACCATCCCCGGATGCCGGCCCGCCAAAGGCAGCCGGGTGACGCTGCTCGGAGAAAAGCGGTCCCTGCACTGGAAGGCTTCGGGAGACGGGATCACGGTGACCATCCCGGCCGCGCTGCGCGACAATCCGCCCTGCCGCTATGCCTGGGCCATCCGTGTCCCGCTCCGCTAAGTGCGAGCGCCTTTCCGGTTTAATTTTGGGAGAACACCTATTTTTACGCCCCAAACACAACAATCCCATTCATGGACACCAAAAGAACCCATTCCGACATTGACCTGACAGACAGCTTTGAACGCATCCCCGTGGAGATATACCCGGATGCCAAAGAGGGGGCCATTGCTGCTGCCGCGCTGATCGCCAACCTTATCCGGGAAAAAGAGGCCCAGGGCAAAACCTGTGTACTCGGCCTGGCCACCGGCTCCACGCCCAAGAACCTGTACGCAGAGCTGGTGCGGCTGCACCGCGAAGAAGGCCTGAGCTTCCGCCATGTCGTCACCTTCAACCTGGACGAATATTACCCCATGGAACCGGACGCCCTGTCCAGCTACCACCGTTTCATGCACGAGCAGTTGTTCAAGCATGTCGACATCCTGCCGGAAAATATCCATATCCCCGACGGCACGCTGGCGAAGGAGGAGGTAAAGGCCTATTGCCTCGCCTATGAGGCCGCCATCGACCAGGCCGGGGGCATCGACCTCCAGATCCTCGGCATCGGAACCAACGGCCATATAGGCTTCAACGAGCCGGGCTCTACCATCAATTCCTCCACCCGCCTGGTGGCCCTGGACAACACGACCCGCCTGGCGAATTCCTACGACTTCCCCAGCATGTCGCAGGTGCCGCGGCTGGCCCTGACCATGGGCATCCACGCCATCATGAAGGCCCGGCGCGTGGTGCTGATGGCCTGGGGGCAGCACAAGGCGCCGGTGATCCAGAAGGCCGTGGAAGGCCACAGCACGGAACTGGTGCCCGCCTCCCTGCTGCAGCAACATCCCGACTGCCTGTTCATCCTCGACGAGCTGGCGGCCCAGGAGCTGACCCGCTTCAAATCCCCCTGGCTCACCGGCGAATGCGAATGGACGCCCAAAATGATCCGCAAGGCGGTCTGCACCATGGCCCTGTCGCTGGACAAGCCCATCCTGATGCTGACCGACAACGACTACAACGACCATGGCCTCAGCGACCTGCTCGTACAGTTCGGCGCGTCATACGATATCAACCTGATGGTCTTCAACGGCATGCGCAACACCATCACCGGCTGGCCCGGCGGCAAACCGGGGGTGCATATCCCCGAGCATCCGGAACGCTCCGAGCCGCAGCGGAAGCGGGTGTTGATCTTCTCACCCCACCCCGACGACGACATCATCTCCATGGGCGGCACTTTCATCCGCCTGCACCAGCAGGGACACGATGTCCATGTGGCCTACCAGACCTCCGGCAACATCGCCGTCAGCGACGAATTTGTCACCCGTTTCATGGACTTTGCCGTTGGCTTCGACGATATTTTCGGGCTGGACAAAAGCCATACGGCCCGCATCATGGAAGATGCGCAGCGCTTTCTGCGCTCCAAGCGCCCCAGCGACATAGACAGCCCCGAGATCCGGGCCATCAAGGGCCTGATCCGGCGCTGCGAGGCCAAGGCCACCTGCCGCTACGTAGGGATACCTGAGGAGAACATCCACTTCATGAACCTGCCCTTTTACGAGACGGGGACCATAGAAAAAAGCCCGGCCGGCGAGCAGGACGTGCAGCTGACGGTGGACCTGATCTCCCGGGTGCGCCCGCATCAGATCTACGCGGCAGGCGACCTCGCGGATCCGCACGGCACCCACAAGGTATGCCTGGACGTCATCTTCGCCGCCGTGGACCGCCTCCGGAAGGAACCTTTCATGGACGACTGCCGCATCTGGCTGTACCGGGGCGCCTGGCAGGAATTCGCCATCTATGATATTGAAATGGCCGTACCCATGAGCCCGGTCCAGGTGATGCAGAAACGCCACGGCATCTTCTTTCACCAGTCGCAAAAAGACGCGGTGCCTTTCCAGGGTAGCGATGCCCGCGAGTTCTGGCAGCGCGCCGAGGAGCGCAACAGCACGACCGCCCAGCTGTACGACAAACTGGGATTGCCCAAATATGCTGCCCTGGAGGCTTTCGTCCGCCATTATTTCTGAACAGGTTGCCCTCGGGCATGCCGGCCATATACGACGATGCCGGTGCTGAAGCACCGGCATCGTCATGTACAATAGCCTATGGCCTGCGCATGGCCGCGCGGGCAGCGGGTTATTTGATCACCTGCGCCAACTCGGCTTTCAGGTCATCACCCCGCAGATCCTTGGCAATGATCTTGCCCTCCGGGTCGATCAGGAAATTAGCCGGGATGGCCTGTATGCCGTAGAGCTTGGCGGCGGAGTTGTCCCAGTACTGGAGATCGGAGACATGGTTCCAGGTCAGGTGGTCATCCTCGATGGCCTTCAGCCAGGCATCCTTGTTCTTGTCCAGCGACACGCCCAGGATGGTGAAGTTCTTTCCTTTGTAGTCATTGTATACTTTCACGACGTTGGGGTTCTCCTGGCGGCATGGCCCGCACCAGCTGGCCCAAAAGTCCACCAGCACGTATTTGCCCCGAAAAGAGGACAGGCTGACGGGCTTGCCGTCGGTGTCGTTCATGGTGAAATCCGGTGCAGCCTGGCCGATGGCGGTCTGCTTCTCGGCGGCGATTTTGCTGCCGATGCCTTCTCCGAAGCTGCTGTGCTGTACGGCGGTGTCCAGGCCGGAGAACAGCTGCTCCAGCTCGGGGCCTTCCAGGCTGGTCATCATGCTCTGCAAGGCCATGGCGCTGACCACCGACTTGGGGTTTTTACGGATGAAGCCCTTGACGTCGCTGGTAATGACACCCTGAATGCTGTCCATGGTCTTTTCAACCTCTGCCTGCTTGGCGGTATCCTGCGACATGTTGGCCTGCATATAATCCTGCTGCAACTTCATCATCAGGGGGACGTAGGGACGCTGGATCTGCATGAAATTGCTCAGGGCATCGTTGTTCAGGGTACCCGACACCTTGATCTGTCCCGGGGAACTCATGGAATCCGCATCGCCGCTGATGTCGATCTTACCCGGCTCCAGGATCAGCGGGAACCCTGCCGACTGATCCGCAGTGATGACCTGCGCAAACATGGGTTCGCTGGTATGCCCGGCAAAGCTGAACTGCCCATCCTTGACATGGAGGGTGTCAAAGTTGGGCATGCCGTTGGCCTGGTGCGCCAGGAACAGGACCGAGTCTTTCAGGTTCTTCAGGTCCCCCTTGAGGGTATAGCTGTCGCCACCACCCTGCTGGCAGGCCGTCATCGCCAACAAGCCAATGGCCCCGCCAATCATGAATGTTTTCATGGTGTTTTTCAATTTTTATAACAGTTATAGATCATCCCGCAGCTGCCTCCGCCCATGGCGGCAGGAGTCCGGACAGCATATCTTCCCCTAATGCCCTCGGAGGTTAGGGATATCATTGTCTTATATGATGCCATCGTCCACAGGCTGGAGAAACGACAAAAGTAAGGAAATGCAGGGGAAAGGTATGCCAGGGGAGTCGTACATGGGAGTATATCAGCCCTTATGCCGCTTTTTTAACACCTCGATAACATCTTCCAGCACATAGCCTTTGGCGATCAGGAGGACGAGGTAGTGGTAGATGAGGTCGGCCGCTTCCCCCAGGAAAAGCTCTTCGTTGCGGTCCTTGGACTCGATGACCAGCTCCACGGCCTCTTCGCCCACCTTCTGGGCAATGCGGTTGATGCCGTCGCTGAACAGGCTCGTCGTATAGGACCCCGGCCGCGGGTTCTGCTTCCGGTCAATGATGATGTTTTCCAGCTCGATCAGGAAGTTATCGGTGATGTTGCGCTCATCGAAACAGGTATCGGCGCCGGTATGGCAGACGGGACCGGTGGGGCGGGCCATTACCAGGAGGGTGTCGTTGTCGCAGTCGGGCAGGATCCGTTCGACCATGAGGAAGTGCCCGCTCTCTTCGCCCTTGGTCCACAACCGTTGTTTGCTGCGGCTGTAAAAGGTCACTTTGCCTTCGCGCTGGGTATGGAGCAGCGCCTCACGGTTCATATACCCGAGCATGAGCACCTTATGGGTGCAGGCATCCTGAACGACAGCCGGCACCAGCCCGTCGCCCGATTTGGAAAAATCGACCGCGGAGGCGAGGTCCTCTGCCCCGTACCTGTCTGATGTGCTCGATGTGGGCATGCAAAATTCCTTTTATCGCGCGGCGGACGCGCATCCCGCAAAGGTACAATGGATTGGCAAAACTACTTCATGCAT
Source organism: uncultured Chitinophagaceae bacterium (assembly GCA_966252445.1). Classification (GTDB taxonomy): domain Bacteria; phylum Bacteroidota; class Bacteroidia; order Chitinophagales; family Chitinophagaceae; genus CBINPH01. The sequence continues at coordinate 14,813 of CBINPH010000017.1, forward strand.
TCCCGGATATCCTCCATGATCCTCTTGGCGATGTTCTGGGCCGTGGTCTCGAACTGGCTCTCGGCATATATGCGGATGATCGGCTCCGTATTGGAGGTGCGCAAATGCACCCAGTCACCGTCAAAATCTATGCGCAGGCCGTCCTCGGTGTTCACCGGGTGCTGTTTGTACTTGCGCCGGATCTTGTCAAAGATGTCGCGGACGGGGACGCTCTGGTCCAGTTCCAGTTTGTTCTTGGAGATGAAGTAGTCCGGGTACTGCTGGCGGAGCGCCTTCATGCCTTTCCCGCTCAGGACCAGGTGGGTCAGAAACAGGCCAATGCCGGCGAGCGCGTCGCGGCCGTAATGCAAAGCTGGGTCAATGATACCCCCGTTGCCTTCTCCGCCGATGACGGCATCCACTTCCTTCATCTTCCGCACCACGTTCACCTCCCCGACGGCAGAAGGAAAGTACTGCCCGCCGTGTTTTTCCGTCACCACTTTGAGGGCGCGGGTGGAGGACAGGTTGGACACCGTATTCCCTTTGTTCCTGCTCAGCACATAGTCGGCGACAGCCACCAGCGTATATTCTTCCCCGAACAGGCTGCCGTCCTCGCACACGAAACAAAGCCGGTCCACATCGGGATCGACCGCAATACCCAGATCCGCGTTCTTCTTGCGCACGGCATTCGACAACTCGATAAGGTTCTCCGGCAGGGGCTCGGGGTTGTGCGCGAACTTCCCGTTAACTTCGCCGTTGAGCACTTCGATATCCTTGATCCCGAGCGCCTGCAACAGCGCGGGGACGAAGGTAGCCCCGGTGGAGTTGATGCCGTCCACGACAACGCGGAGTCCTGCCCCTGCGATAGCTTCCACATCCACCAGGGGATGCGCCAGGATCATGTCCACATGCTTCTGCAGGTACGCTTCGGTATACCGGCACTGCCCCAGCTTTTGCACATCGGCGAAGCGGAAATCTTCCTTTTCCGCCAGCGCGAGCAGGGCTTCCCCCTCCGCGGCGGAGATGAATTCCCCGCGCGCATTGAGGAGCTTCAGGGCGTTCCATTCCTTGGGATTGTGGCTGGCGGTCAGGATGATCCCGCCGGCAGCTTCCTCCTGCAGCACGGCGATCTCGACCGTGGGCGTCGTCGACAAGCCCAGGTCGACAATGTCGAGGCCCAGCCCGGTCAGGGTGCCAGTCACCAGCTGCCGCAGCATTTCCCCCGAGAGGCGCCCGTCGCGGCCGATCACCACCTTGCGGTTGGGACCGAGTCCCAGGAGCCAGGTGCCGTATGCGGCGGTGAAGCGGACAATGTCCAAGGGGGTGAGTCCTTCTCCGGGTCGTCCTCCCATAGTCCCCCGGATCCCAGAAATCGATCTGATCAATGCCACTTGCGCAAACTTTAGGCGGCAAATATATACATTTCCGCTAGAGCAGCGGGCGTGGCCATCCGCTGTCATAGGGACAAAAAGCTATATTTGCACCCTGACCGGCCGTGCCGCCCCGGTACCCTTGGCGGCCCATCCGCATGACCATGATAAAAAAATGCTGGCTCGGGATTCCGCCCTATATCCGGTATCTGGTGGGAAACCTGGCGGTGATCTACCTGCTGCTGCTGATTTTCCGAGGGATCTTCTTTCTATTTGTCTTCAGGACCAGTGTCCACGAGCCCGCGGCCGTCGCCCACGCCCTGTACCTGGGACTGAAATTCGACATGCGCCTGGCCCTGCTGCTGTTGCTGCCCATAGCCCTGCTCATGGTGGTGTTCCGCCAAAAGCTGTTCGCCCGCCCCCTGCTCCGGGCTATCCTGCTCGGCTGGTTTTTCCTGGCTGACCTGGCGCTGGTCATCCTCTACACCGCCGATCTCGGCTACTATGCCTACCTGGGGCAGCGCCTGGACCCGGCCATCCTTCGTTTCGTCAACCTGCGCGACGCCGGCACCAACGCCCGCATGGTATGGGAAAGCTATCCCGTCATCCGCGGCGCCCTGGCCATGGCCCTGCTGCTGTTCCTGCTGTTCAGGGCACAGCGCTGGCTGTACCGTCATTATTCCATCCAGCCGGCGGTAGGCTGGAAAAAAGGCCGTACGATCCTGGCCCTCTCCCTGGTGCTGCTGCTGTTCGCCGCGGGCATCTACGGCAACATCGACTATTATCCCCTGCGCTGGAGCCAGGCCATGTTCAGCCGCGACAACGGGCTGACCAGCCTGGGCCTCAACCCCGTCACCCATTTTTTCTCCAAGCTGAAGTTCAGCCGGGAGGGCTTCGATACCGCCGCCACCCGGCGGTATTACCCGGCGCTGGCCCGCTACCTCGGCGTCCAGGACCCGGACCCCGGCGCCCTGCGCTTCTCCCGCAGCTTTGCCGCCGACAGCAGCCGCCCCCGACCCAACATCGTCTTTGTCATGCTGGAGTCTACCGGCGCGGCGGCCACCTCCATCTACGGGAACCCCTTGCAGCCCACACCCCACATGAAGGCCCTGGCCGACAGCGGGGTGGTTTTCGAGCAGTTCTACGTGCCGGCCCACAGCACCGCCCGCACGGTATACGGTTTCATGACCGGCCTGCCGGACATCACGGCGGTGGAGACCGCCTCCCGCAACCCGGACATGGTGCGCCAGCGTGTCATCATGGACCAGTTTGAGGGCTATGAGAAGTTTTACCTGCTGGGAGGCAACATGAACTGGGCCAATATCCGCGCGGTGTTCACCCTGAATGTAGGCGGGGTGAAGCTTTTCGAAGAGAACGACCTGAGAAGCCCCAAGGCCGACGTCTGGGGCGTGTCGGACTATGACCTCATCGGCGAAGCGGACAGCATCTTCCGGGAAGCCGGGCAGTCGGGCAAGCCTTTCGTGGCTTTCCTGCAACTGGCCGACAACCACGAGCCCTTCACCACGACGCCGGGGGCGGGGGATTTCAGGCCGCTGAAAGCCCGGGAGGTAGACAAGGAGAAGTTCAAGGCTTCGGGATTCATGTCGATGGAGCAGCTGAACGCCCTGCGGTACGAAGATTACAACGTCGGCCACCTCATCGCCCTGGCGCGCCGCTCGGGTTACCTGGACCACACGATATTCGTCATGTTCGGAGACCACAACTGCACCATGAACCCCTATCATTTCATGCCCTTGCCCGAGTACGAGATGGGCACAGGCGCTGTGCATGCCACCTGCTTTATCTATGGACCGGCCTATTTTTCGCCGCGCCGGGTAAGCGCCCCCGCCAGCCTGCTGGACCTGTTCCCCACGATGGCCCGTTTCGCGGGCATGCCTTTCACCAACTATACCCTGGGTACCGACCTCTTCGACAGCAGCCGCACGGAACGGTATGCGTTTTACCACATCTCCCGGAATGCACAGACCTACGACGGCTTGCTGGGAAGCCGCTTCGCATACGAGATCGGCCGGGACAACGGAAGCACGGCCCTCTATGACCTACAGGAAGACCCGCTGCGGAACGTCCTGACCATGCACCCCGATACGGCGCGGTACCTGGACAGCCTGACCAGGGGCTTTATCGAGAGCACCTGGTACCTCATGCACAACAACCAAAAGACCGGAAGGGCCGCCGCCCGCTGAACGGGGCGGAAGCCTTGTGCCGGTAAAAATATTCCGGGGTGTTCGATCTTTTTGCGAGCTTCGGACATCCATCAGCCAAATGCCTGTCATGCTGGATACACTGCTGGCGCTGGACCGCCACCTTTTCTTTCTTGTCAATGGACAGTGGCATGCCCCCTGGCTGGACATGTTGCTCCCATTCATGCGGAATCCCTATTTCTGGGCCCCGCTGTACCTGTTTCTGTTGACCTTCATGCCTTTCAACTTCGAGTGGAAGGGCTGGTGGTGGCTCCTGTTCTTCGCCGGGACCTTCGCCCTGACCGACGCGGTCTGCGGCAATGTGCTCAAGGAGATGTTCGTCCGATACCGCCCCTGCAACGATCCCCTGATGGTCCATGCCACCCGGTCCCTGGTGCCCTGTGCGGGCAGGCATTGCTTTCCCTCCAATCATGCCGCCAACCATTTTGCCCTGGGCATGTTTATGTTCCTGACCCTGCGGCGGCGCTTCGGATCCTGGATGTGGCTGGCGCTGGCCTGGGCTTTCCTGGTGTCCTACGCCCAGGTCTATGTGGGGCAGCATTATC
>CBINPH010000018.1:0-17442 GCA_966252445.1 uncultured Chitinophagaceae bacterium
TACGCCGGAGGCCTATACCCATGGCATGCCCCTCACCGACGCTTACATAGACAGCTACATCGCCGGCGTGCCCCTCAGCGGGGGCATGGAAGACCGGCTGCGGCAGGTGATCACCCAGAAGTACCTGGCCGGCTTCCTGCAGGGTTGCGACTACTCTGCCTGGTATGAAAACCGGCGCACGGGGTATCCCGCCTTCGTGCTCAACCCGGCGACCAACCTCAACACACCGTCCTCGCAGTTCCCCAAGCGCTGGCTGTATCCTTCGGACGAGCTGGACTACAACGCCGCCAACGTGGCCGAAGCCATACAGCGGCAGTACGGGGGCGACGACAACGTGAACAACCTCATGTGGATCCTCAAATAGTCCGGGAAAAATTTGCCGGGAAACCTGTTATCTTTATGGGATAAGCCTGCGCCGCACGCATGACGGCGGCGCGGGCCTGTCTCCAACCCCCTTGACGGATCTTCTATGACCGAAAACAACCAGCTGAAAAAGACCCTGGGGCCCCTGATGCTCTGGGGCCTGGGCGTAGGCTACGTCATCTCCGGCATGTACTTCGGCTGGAACCTGGGTCTCGAGAAAGGCGGCACCTACGGCCTCGCCATCGCCACCGTCTTCATCATCATCATGTACGTGACCTTCACGTTCAGCTACACGGAGATGGCCTGCGCCATACCCCGCGCCGGCGGCGCCTTCGACTATGCCGACCGCGGGCTGGGGCGCCACATGGGCTTCATCGGGGGCATGGCCCAGAACATTGAGTTCATCTTCGCGCCGCCGGCCATCGCCGCGGCGATAGGCTCGTATTTCAACCTGTTCTTCCCCGGCCTGCCGGTGACGGCCATCGCCATCTTCGCTTACCTGGCCTTCACGGCGCTCAACATCTCGGGGGTGAAGGCGGCGGCTTCTTTCGAGCTGCTGATCACGGTGCTGGCGGTGGCCGAGCTGCTGCTCTTCGCCGGGGTCTGCTTCCCCTCCTTTAAGGCGGTGCACCTGACGACCAACGCTTTCCCCCACGGGGTGAGCGGGGTGTTCGCGGCCATCCCCTTCGCCATCTGGTTTTTCCTGGCTATAGAAGGGGTGGCCAACGTGGCGGAAGAAACCATCAACCCCCAGCGCAACGTGCTCATCGGCTTCGGCTCGGCCATCGCCACCCTGGTGGTGCTCTGCGTACTCACCTTCCTGGCGGCGGTGGGCGTGAGCGGCTGGGAGGCCGTGGTCTACCCCGAGGGCAGCCACGCGCCTTCCGACTCTCCCCTGCCCCTGGCGCTGAAACACGTGGTGGGCGGCAGCCATATCCTCTACCATCTGCTCATCTCCGTGGGCCTGCTGGGGCTGATCGCCTCCTTCCACGGCATCATCCTGGCGGCGGGGCGCACGACCTTCGAGTTCGGGCGCGTGGGCTACCTGCCCCGGGCGTTGGGCAGGGTGCATCCCCGGACCCGCACGCCGGTGAACGCCCTGCTGGTCAACATGGTGATCGGCATCGTGGCCATCCTCACGGGCAAGACGGGGGAGATCATCACCATCGCCTGCTTCGGGGCCCTGACGCTCTACGTGGTCTCCATGATCGCCTTCTTCGCGCTGCGCCGCAAGGAGCCGGGGCTGGAGCGCCCCTTCCGGGTGCCCCTGTACCCTTACTTCCCGGCGGTGGCGCTGGCCATAGCCGTCTTTTCGCTGGCGGCGATGACCTTTTACAACGTAGCGCTGGCGCTGATCTTCGGGGCCATGATGGCCGGCTCCTATGCCCTGTTCGTTATTTTCATCATCCGGCGCCGCCAGCCGGCGCCGGCCAAAAACTGATCGTATGGAACCCAGTGAGATCATCGCCGCCATCCGCAGCAGTGAAGGCGCCAAGGTCAAGGTGGCCATTACCGACATCGACGGTATCCTCCGCGGCAAGATCATGCACCGCGACAAGTTCCTGTCGGCCGCGGCGGCGGACTTCGGTTTCTGCGACGTGGTCTTCGGCTGGGACGCCGCCGACGCGGCCTACGACAACGGGCGCCTCACGGGCTGGCATACGGGCTACCCCGACGCGCCGGCCCGCATAGACCTGCAGAGCTGCCGCCATATCCCCTGGGAGGGCGGCATACCTTTTTTCCTCGCCGACTTCAGCCGGGCAGAGGGCGGCGCCCTGCCGGCCTGCCCCCGCAGCCTGCTGAAAAGCGTGGCGGAGCGCTGCCGCGACATGGGTTTTTCGCCGGTGTTCTCCCAGGAGTTCGAGTGGTTCAACTTCGCCGAGAGCGCCGACGCGCTGGAGGCGCAGGGCTTCCGCGAGCCCCGGCCCATGACGCCGGGCATGTTCGGCTATTCCATCCTGCGGGCCTCGATGAAGAGCACCTACTTCCACGCCCTCTTCGACGGACTCGAAGGCTTCGGCGTACCCCTGGAGGGACTGCATACCGAGACGGGCCCCGGCGTGTACGAGGCAGCGATCCGCCATGCCCCCGTGCTGGAGGCGGCGGACCGGGCGGTGCTGTTCAAGACCGGAGTGAAAGAGATCGCTTACCGCCATGGGGTGATCGCCAGCTTCATGGCCAAATGGCGCAGCGACCTGCCGGGCTGCAGCGGCCATGTGCACCAGAGCCTCTGGGACGGCGCCGGGGAGCACAACCTCTTCCACGACGCGCAGGACCCCGAGGGCATCAGCGCCCTCATGCGCAGCTACATCGCCGGGCAGCTGCACTGCCTGCCCGAGATCCTGCCCATGTACGCCCCCACGGTGAACAGCTACAAACGGCTGGTCGAAGGCGCCTGGGCGCCGACGACGCTGACATGGGCCCTGGACAACCGCACGACGGCGCTGCGGGTGCTGAGCTGCGGCGAGAAGGCCACGCGCCTGGAGACCCGGGTGGTGGGCTCCGACGTCAACCCTTACCTGGCCATGGCAGCCTGCCTGGCCTCCGGCCTCTACGGCGTGGCCCAAAACATGACCCTGGACGTCCCGGCGACCAAAGGCAACGGCTACCGGGATGCCGGCCAGGGCCAGCTGCCCGCCGACCTGAAGGAAGCCACCCGCCGCATGCAGGCCTCGGCCCTGGCCAGGGAGCTTTTCGGGGAGGAGTTCGTGGATCATTTTACGCGCACACGCGACTGGGAATGGCGGCAGTACAGCCGCCAGGTCACCGACTGGGAGCTGAAGCGCTATTTCGAGATCATCTAAAGCGCATATGGAAGCCAGATACACTTTTTCTTTTCCCACCGCCATACGCTTCGGCCATGGGGTGGTGGAGGAGCTGGGCCCTTACCTGAAAGAGCAGGGGGCGGCCCGCCCCCTCGTGGTGACGGACCCCCAGGTGCGGGAGCTGGATTTTTTCGCCCGCATCCTCGCCGACCTGGAGCGCGCCGGGCTGCGCCCCGAGGTGTTTTCCGGGATGCACAAGAACCCCGTCAAGTCGGACGTGCTGCAGGGCGGGGAGCTGTACCACGCCAGCGGCAGGGACGCCATCGTGGGCCTGGGCGGCGGTGTGGCCATGGACGTGGCCCGCGCCATCGCCCTGCGGGTGAACCATACCCGCGACCTCTTCGACTACGATGACCTGCAGGGCGGGGACCGTTATGTCACCGAGCCGGTGCCCCTGCTGGTGACCGTGCCCACAACGGCGGGGACAGGCAGCGAGGTGGGCCGCAGCGCCATCATCTCCGAAGACGACACCCACCGCAAGCGCATCCTCTTCCATCCGCGCCTGATGGCGCGCATGGTCTTCGCCGACCCCGCCCTGACCATGACCCTGCCGCCCTTCGTGACGGCGGCGACGGGCATGGACGCCCTGACGCACAACATGGAAGCCTACCTGGTCAACAGCTTCCATCCCATGTGCGACGGCATCGCCCTGCAGGGCATGGCGCTGATCAACGGCGCCATAGAGGGGGCCACCCTGCGCCCCGATGCGGACAACAGAAGCCGCATGCTCATGGGCTCCCTGATGGGCGCCGTGGCCTTCCAGAAAGGGCTGGGCATCGTGCATGCCATGTCCCATCCCCTGAGCACACTGCTGGACATGCACCATGGCCTCGCCAACGCCATCAACCTGCCCCATGCCCTGGCCTTCAACATCCCCGGCCAGGAAAAAAAGTTCGAAGAGATGGCCCGGGTGATGGCGCTGGGCTCCGGCGGCGGTGAGACGGTGATCGCCCGCCTGCAGGCGCTCAACCAGCGCCTGGGACTGCCGGCGACGCTGTCGGCGGCCGGGGTGGCCCCCAGCCACCTGGAGGCGCTGGTGGAGCTGGCTTACACGGATTTCGCGCTGCCGGCCAACCCCCGGAAGGCCGCCAGGGAGGACCTGCGCCGCCTCTACCTGTCGGCCCTGGGCGCCTGAATCCTTTCTGTCTTACCTTGCATGATGTGAATCCACAGCGAACTTATAAGATTGGCGTCTCCGCCTGTTTTTTCTATCCCGACAGGGAGCGGGCCGTGTTCGGGCCCAAGACGCTCAGCTATATCGAGAACGACATGGCGCGCTACCTGAGCCGCGCGGGGGTGATCCCCGTGCTGATCCCCGACCTGGAGCCCGCCGCCCTGGATGCCCTGCTGGGGGAGATGGACGGCTTCGTGTTCCAGGGGGGCAGCGACCTGTCCCCCGCCAGCTACGGCGCCGAGCCCCTGCACGGAGGTCGCTGGCCCGGGGACCCCTACCGCGACGCCTACGAGCTGCGCCTGATGGCCTATGCCGTGGGCAGTGGTCGCCCCGTGCTGGGCATCTGCCGCGGCATGCAGCTGATGAATGTGTTCTTCGGCGGCACCCTGTACCAGGACATAGCCCTGGAGTGCGAAGGGGCGCTGCCGCACCGCGACGCCGGCCGCTACGATACGCTTTCGCATTCCCTGGACATCCCGGAAGGGAGCCTGCTGCAGCGCCTCTACCCCGGCCTGCGGCGCGCCGAGGTCAACACGGTGCATCACCAGGGGGTGAAGACGCTGGGCCGCGGCCTGGAGGTGCTGGCCCGCAGCGCCGGCGACGGCCTGGTGGAGGCCATCGCCCTGCAGGAAGAGCCGGCGGGCAGGGTGCTGGGGGTGCAGTGGCATCCCGAATTCTCTGCCGCCCTGGGCGACCGGGTGCTGCCGGCGGCTCCCCTCTATGATCATTTTCTGTCCATGGTTAAAACGCATACCTCCTTATGAAGATCATCAACCCCGCCACGGAAGAGGTCATCGGCGAGCTGACGCCCGACGATGCGGCGGCGGTGGCCGCCAAGCTGGGCCGCCTGCGCGAAGGACAACGGGCCTGGGTCCGCCAGCCGTTGGCGGCGCGCCTGGAATGCCTGGCGCGCTTCGGCGCCCTGGTGAAAGAAAAAGAGCAGGTCCTGGCCGAGACGCTGACGGCGGAGACCGGCAAGCCCTGCACCCAGGCCCTGAACGAAATACGCGGGGCGGCGGGCCGCATTACCCACCTGCTGGAGCACGCGGAGCGCTGGCTGTCGCCGGAAAAAATGGGTGGCGGCGAGACGGAAGAGTGGATACACTATGAGCCCCTGGGCGTGATCGGCAACATCTCGGCCTGGAACTATCCCTACAACGTGGGTTACAACGTCTTTCTCTATGCCCTGGCCGCCGGCAACGCCGTGCTGTACAAGCCCTCCGAATATGCCGCCGGCACCGGCGCCGCCCTGACGGCGCTGCTGCATGAGGCGGGGGTGCCAGCGGATGTCTTCGCCTGCGTGCAGGGCGGCCCCGAGACCGGGGCCCTGCTGCTGGACAGCCCCCTGGATGGCTAGTTCTTCACCGGCTCTTACCGCACCGGCGCCCACATCGCCGCCCGCCTGGCGGGGCGCCTGGTGCCCCTGCAGCTGGAGCTGGGGGGCAAGGACCCCCTCTATGTGGCGGGCGACGTCCCCGACATCGCCCGCACGGCGGCGGCGGTGGCGGAGGGCGCCTTTTACAACGCCGGCCAGAGCTGCTGCGCCGTGGAGCGCATCTATGTGCAGGAGCAGATCCACGACGCGTTCCTCGAAGCTTTCGTCGCCGAGGTGAAAGGCTACCGCGTGGGTGACCCGCGCGATCCCGCGACCTTCATTGGGCCGGTGACCCGCAAGGTGCAGCTGGAGCTGATCCAGGCGCAGATCGCCGATGCCCTGGCCAAAGGCGCCCGCCTCTGCTGCGGGGGCGGCCTGCCCGGCGGCCCGGGGTATTTCATGGAGCCGGCGGTGCTGGCGGAGGTGGACCACCGCATGGCGCTGATGAAAGAGGAGTCTTTCGGGCCGGTGGTGGGCATACAGCGCGTGCGCGACGACGCCGAGGCGCTGGCCCTGATGGCCGATACCGACTACGGGCTGACGGCGGCGGTGTACTCGGCCGACAGGGAAAGGGCGGAAAAAATATTGGCGCAGCTGCAGGTGGGCACGGCATACTGGAACTGCTGCGACAGGGTGAGCCCGGCGCTGCCCTGGTCGGGCAGGAAGCACTCCGGCATCGGCAGCACCCTGTCCTACCAGGGCATCAGGGCCTTTACGCAGCCCAAGGGCTATCATCTGCGCCGGCCCTGAGGCGCCGCCTCAGGGGAAGAAGGGGCGCAGGAAAGGATGTCTTTTCATCTGCCGGAAGACCTGGGCGTTCACCGGCTTCTCCACGAAATCGATGACGCGGGAATAGGTCATGGCTTTCTCCTTGTCGGCCCTGTCGATGGACGAGGTGACCATGATGACCCGCACCTTGTCGGCGGGAAGCTCCTTGTCCAGGGCGTCGAGGAAGTCCCAGCCGTTCATGGCAGGCATGTTGATGTCCAGCAGCACCAGGAAGATACTATCCTCGTCCGCCGCGCTGACGAGATGCTCCAGCGTGGCTTTCCCCTCCGTGAAGAGCAGGGGGGCCTGGTCCAGGCCGCTCTCGATGATCATCAGCCGGTGAAAGAAGCTGACCATCTTGTCGTCGTCGGCGATCACCACTTGCAGTTTCATCCGTTGTCGTTTAGGGAAATCTGTTCGGTCTTGTCGTTGATCTCGCGGATGATGCCGTCCAGCTCATGCGCTGAAAGCATGAGGTGGTCCAGCAGCTCGCTCTTGTCGATGCCCGCTACGGGATGCTTCCGGATCATCTCCACGATGGACATCATGCGGGTGAGCGGCGCCCGGACCGTATGGGACTGCATCCAGCCGATCTCCCGCAGCCGGGTGTTCTGCAGCTCTATGGCATGGATGTAGTTGACCCGCTCGGTGATGTCGTTGGCCAGCACCACCTCGGCTTGCTTGCCCTTGAAGGGGATGGCGCTGCTGTGCTGCTCCACCTGGATGATCTCCCCGTTCTTTGTCCGGTGCCGGTGTATGCCCTGCAGGTAGGTATGCACCTGGGGATAGGGGCCCTGCAGGATGCGCTCCATGCGGGAGGTTTCCTCCAGGGGCCGGATGTCGACGATGCTCATGTCCAGGAACTCTTCGCGGCTGTATCCGTAGCGCCCGACGGCTGCGTTGTTGACGTCCAGGAAGCGGAAGCTGCCATGCTCGTACACCCACATGGGCTGCGGGCTCAGGTGGAAAAGATCGCTGTAGCGCCGCTCGGATTCCTCCAGGCGGATCAGGTTCTTCTTCCGCTCGATGTTGTAGACGATGCTCTTGTACAGCGACACGGCGGTGAGGTCGTCCTTGACGAGGTAGTCGGCGACGCCCAGGGAAAGAGAGCGCACGCTGAAACTGATGTCGCTGTAGCCCGTCAGCACGATGACCGGAAGCTCCGGATGGCTGGCGATGATCTCGGAGATCAGCGGCTCCCCGCTCTTGTCGGGGAGGGTGAGGTCCAGCAGCACCACGTCGTAAGGCGGCTGCGCCTCCTCCAGCAGGCGCAGCCCCTGCCCGAAGCTGGTGGCCTGCGAGATGTAGGGCTGCAGGATGGTCTCTTCCAGGAAATCCTGGATGAGGGCGAGGTCCCCGGGGTTGTCCTCCAGGACCAGAATGCGGTATGGAAACCTGTCCTTGATCAAAGCCTCAGTTTTTCAGGGGTAGCTGCACGATCTGCGCCCAAAAATGCTCCACGCTCGACAAGACCTCCACGAAAGGCGAGGCCTCCATGGGCTTGGTGATATAGCAGTTGGCATGGTTGCGGTAGCAATGCTGGATGTCCTTGTCGGCGGAAGAGGTGGTCAGCATGATGACGGGGATCTGCTTCAGCAGCTCGCTGGTCTTCACATACTCCAGCACTTCCAGGCCGTTGCGCCGCGGCAGGTTGATGTCCAGCAGGATCAGGTCCGGGGAGCCGGCCCCCGCGTAGCGTCCTTTCCGGTCGAGGAACTCGATGGCCTCCACCCCGTCCCGGATGACGCTGATCTGGTGAATCGCCGGGCTGTTCTCCAGCGCTTCGGTGGTGAGGAGGATGTCCCCTTCATTGTCCTCGACCAGCAGGATGTGTATTTTCCGCATAAGAACCATTAGCGTTTTTGGCAATCGAAAAAATAAACCTGCTCCCCCTGCCCTCCTGGGATTCCACCCGTATCCTGCCGCCCAGCGACTCGACGATCTTCCTGGTGATGGCCAGGCCCATGCCCGTGCCGGAATATTCGTCCTTGTGGTGCAGCCTCTGGAAGATAATGAAAATCTTCTCAAAGTATTCCGGGCGTATGCCGATGCCGTTGTCCGCCACGGTGAACACCCAGTGGGTATCCTGTTCCTCGGCGGTGATGACCACCCGCGGGGCGCTCCGCCCGTCCTGGTATTTCAATGCATTGCTGATGAGGTTCTGAAAAACCTGCAGCAGGGGACTGCGGAAGGTCATGATCCGCGGCAGCTCCCTGAATTCGATGCGGGCGCCCTTTCCCTCAATCTGCCGCCGGTACAGGCCCACGATCTCGTAGAGCAGGTCGTTGACGTCCACCTCTTCGCGGATGTCGTCGGTGCGCCCCACGCGGGAATAGTCCAGCAGGTCCAGGATGATGCGGCGCATGCGCCGGGCTCCGTCGACGGCAAAGTAAATATATTTCCTGGCCTTCTCGTCGAGCAGGTGGTCGTACTTGCGTTCCAGTTGGGTGAGGAAGCTGCTGATCATCCGCAGCGGCTCCTGCAGGTCATGGGAGGCGACATAGGCGAACTGCTCCAGCTCGGCGTTGGTGGCGGACAGTATCCGCAGGTTGTTGCGCAGCTCGTCGTGCAGGCTTTTCAGGCGGGCCTCCGACAGCTTGCGCTCGGTGATGTCGCGGATCATGCCGATGATGCGTGTCACCCGCCCCTCCGCATCGCGGATGATGTAGCCGGTGGCCTCCACATGGGCATAGTCGCCGGAGGCTTTGCGGAAGCGGTATTCGGCGTGCCAGGTATGCTGCCGGGGATCCAGCAGGACACGGTCCAGGCGACGCTTGAGCAGGAGGTAGTCGTCGGGGTGCACCAGCTCGGCCCAGCTGCGCAGGGGATACGGCTTTTGTCCGGGGTCATGCCCGAAAGAACGGCGGTAGCCCTCGCCCCAGGCGACATGATCGCGGCGCACATCCCAGTCGTAAATGGCGTCGTTGGTGGCCTTGTTGACGTATTCGTAGCGCTCGTTGCTGAGCCGCAGCGCATCCTCGGCCTCTTTGCGGTCGGTGACGTCCAGCCCTATGCACTGGATCTCCGAAGGACGCCCTTCCGCATCCGGCAGGCATACGAAGTGCCAGAAGGTGGAGCGTACGCTGCCGTTGCGGCGGCGCTTGTCCAGCTCCACGGGCCTGACCGTGCCGGGCTGGCCTATGCAGCGGCGCATGACTTCCCGCAGCCGCTTCCGGTGATGGGGCAGCACGCTGGCGTCGGGAGCGCCTAGCGTCGCCGGGGTGTCCCCGTAGTCGTCGGTGTATTTCTTGTTGGCGTAAGTGAAGCGCCCCTCCAGGTCCATGCGGATGACGTAGTTGGTCTGGGCATCCACCAGGCTGCGGAGCCTGGTCTCGCTGGCCCGCAGCTCCTCCTGGATGGTCCTGCTCTCGGTGATGTCCAGGGAAGCGCCCAGCACCTTGACCGCCTCGCCGCTTTCATCGCATTCCACCCGGGCCCAGCTGCGCAGGTAGCGCATCGTGCCGTCGGGGCGCCTGATGCGCTCCTCGAACTCCATGTCCTTCCGCTCACGGAGCAACTCCTCGAGGAGAATGCTGATCTTTTCCCGGTCGTCCTCATGCACCATGGCCAGGTACTCGTCGACGGTGGGCGCCGGACGGCTCTTGTCCAGGCCGTAGATCTGGTAGAGGGCCTCGGACCAGCTGACCTCGTCGCTGCGCAGTTCCCATTGCCAGCTCCCGAAATGCGCCAGCTCCTGGCACTGGATCATCACCAGCGCGGCTTCCTGCAGCGACTCGGCGCTGCGGCGGTTCTCCAGGATGAGCGAGAGCAGGGCGTTGGCGCGGTCGATGACCCGCAGCTCTTCATCCCCCGGCGCCTTGGGGTAGGGGTAGTATATGGCAAAGGTGCCCATCACGGCACCGGCGGTGTCCATGAGCGGCTGGGACCAGCAGGCCCGCAGGCCAAATTGCAGCGCCTTGTCCCGGTAGCCGTCCCAGCGCGGATCGCGGTCGATGTCTTCGACGATGACGCGGCGCCGCAGGTAGGCGGCGGTGCCGCAGGAGCCGGCGTTGGGGCCTATGGGCTCGTTGTCGAAGGCGGCCGTATAGGCCGCCGGCAGGGAAGGAGAGGCCCAGTGATGCAGGCGCCCGCGGGCCACGCGGTAGATGGCGCACAGCATGGGCGGGAAAAGTCCTTGTATGCCGTGCAGGTACTCGGAAAAAACCTGGGTGAGCGGCGTCTCGCGGCGCGAGCTCAGCTCCAGGACGCTCTTTTCCAGGTGTTCCAGCAGATCGCTGCGCCGCGAAGCCGTGACGTCGACCATGATGCCGCGCAGCCAGCGCGGGCGGCCCCCCTCACTGATCACCGACACGGTGTCCTTGATCCAGACGGTGCTGCCGTCGGCGCGGATCATCCGGTAGTCGAGCACATGGTTTTGCGCCGTCTGGCAGGCCTTCTGCACGGCCTGGCGGTCCTCGGGATGTATATGATCCATCCAGAAGCCCGGCGTGGTCAGCCAGTCTTCCGGCGGATAGCCCAGCAGCGGCTTCACCTGCTCGCTGATGAAGGTCACTTCCAGGGTGTCGGCGCGGGCTTCCCAGACCACGCCGTTGATGCTCTGCACCAGCGTGTGCAGCTGGTCCCTGGAGTTAAGGATGGCCCGCTCCATGCGCCGGCGGCGGGTGACGTCCTGCGCCGTGCCGTAGATGCGGGTGCAGACGCCGCCCTTGATCTCGGCGGTGCCGGTGCTGCGCAGCCAGCGCTCGTGCCCCTTGGCGGTGAGGATGGGGAGCTCCACGTCGAAGACGCCGCCCCGCTCGATCACTTGGGTGAAGGCCTGCACGACCGTGTCGCGGCTGTGGCCTTCGGGATAGAAGCGCAGGGCGTTCTCAAAGTCGGGCTCGAAGTCGCCGCCCACCTCAAAGATCTCCCTCAGCGAGTCCGACCAGCTGAGCTGCGCATGGATGAGGTCTGCTTCCCAGCTGCCTGCCTTGGCCAGGCGGTGGGTCTCCCGCAGGAATTTTTCATGGGAGAGCAGTCCCTGGCGCGCCTTCCGCGCCTGGTGGCGGTAACGCACCGTGTCGGTGACTTCCTCCACGCTGCGCAGGATGTAGGCTACCTCCCCGCCGCCGCCCTTCAGGGGGATATTGCGGGTCCGGAACCAGCGCTGCGCCTGATAGTTCCCCTGGCCGGGATGCCAGGGCTGCGGGGCGCTGCTGTGGGGATGCCCTTCCCGGACCGATTTCTCCAGGGCCTCGTCGCGGCCTTCTGCCCCGGCGGGGAGCAGCTCGAAGGCGCCCCGCCCGCTCAACGCCTCCGCGGTCACGCCGCAGAGACGGGCATAGGCGTTGTTGGCTTCCACAATGGTGAAACGGGGAGGGTCGGGCAGGACAACCAGGCAGGGATGCGGCAGCATCGCAAAGACATCTGCAAAGGATATTTGGCTGGTTGCTTTCATGCCTTTGGGGAATCTTCGTAGACGCCGGACGGACGAAAGACTATGGGCGGGGTGGGCCTGCCGTGGCGGAAACGTCCTTTCCAAAGTTACTAAAATTGTTTGCAGCGCAGGTTTTTCTTCGGGCCGGGCGGCGGTAGGCCAAATGGGCGGCTGCCGGCGCGGCCCGCATGCGTTTCAGGGCAGCCTCTTTTTCAGGCCCTGGCCCGGCGACCTCAGAGCTCGTCGTATTTTTTCGCCGTGCCCCGTGCCTTGTCCACGGGATATTTCTCCGCGTTCTTCCGGATCTTGTCGGTGATGATGGTGGCGATGTCCAGCCCTGTGCGGTCGGCCAGCAGGAAGGCATAGCAGAGCACGTCGGCCAGCTCCTCGGCGACCCGGCGGGGGTCCGCCCCGTCGGCTTCCTTCCACAGGTATGCTTCCAGCAGCTCCCCGGCCTCCACGGCGATGGCCACGGCCAGGTCTTTGGGATTGTGGAACTGGGCCCAGTCCCGCTCGTCACGGAAGCGGACCAGGGCGTCCATGAGGGTTTGCAGGTCGGTCATGGGTCAGGTGGCTAGTCATCCGAAAAGTAAGGAAAAAAGGGGAGGCCGCAGGCCGGAAGGCCTCATTTGCGGAAAAAATCCAGCAGCCGGCTTCTCCCGATGCCGACGTAGAGGCCGTCGGGACGCTCTTCTACCGGATAGGTGCGCAGGAAATACCCTTCCCCGCTGGTGTTGCGCCCGCTGCGGATGCAGAACTTGTAGCGGTGTATGGGGCAGACCACCTGGCCGCGGACGTCGATGTATCCCTCGCTCAGGGCGCCGCCGGCATGGGGGCATTTGGGGGCAAAGGCATGGAGCGTGCCCTGCCAGCGGGTGACGCAGAGCTTGTGGTGGCCGGCATGCATCAGGCGGATCTCGTGCTCCCCGACCAGGGGGTCGCCGGCGTCGGCCAGGCGGATCCATTGCAGGGGGTCGTGGGCCATGCTCAGGGGAAATGGATGCTGCGGTAAGGATAGCGAAGCTGGTACATGCCCCGCACTTTCTCCAGGATCTCGTCCCGCAGCCGGTCCAGGTGGCGGCGCGCTTTGGCGGAGATGAACACGCACTGCCCATGGGTGCGGAAGGACCACTGCTCCTGCAGCTGCTTCATCAGGTCGGCCTTCACGTCTTCGGGCAGCCAGGGGTCGTAGGTCTGCTCCTCGTACAGGTCGATCTTGTTGAAGACCAGCAGGGTGGGCTTCTCCGCGGCGCCCAGCTCCTGCAGCGTGCGGTCGACGACGGCGATCTGCTCCTCGTGCTGGGGGTGCGAGAGGTCCACCACGTGCAGCAGGATATCGCTTTCGCGCACCTCGTCCAGGGTGCTCTTGAAACTTTCGACGAGCTGGTGGGGCAGCTTGCGGATGAAGCCCACGGTGTCGCTCAGCAGGAAAGGGGTGTTCTGGTACACCACCTTGCGGGTGGTGGTGTCCAGCGTAGCGAAGAGCCGGTTCTCGGCAAAGACCTCGCGCTTGCTCAGCAGCTGCATGAGGGTGGACTTGCCCACGTTGGTGTACCCCACCAGCGCCACGCGGATGAGCTCGCCCCGCTCCTTCCGCTGGGTGGCGGCCTGGCGGTCGATCTCCTGCAGGCGCTTGCGCAGCAGGGATATTTTCGTGTTGACGATGCGGCGGTCGGTCTCGATCTCGGTCTCTCCGGGACCACGCAGGCCTATGCCGCCCTTCTGCCGCTCCAGGTGCGTCCACATGCCTTTCAGCCGCGGCAGCAGGTGCTGGTACTGGGCCAGCTCTACCTGGGTGCGCGCCTGGGCCGTCTGCGCGCGGCGGGCGAAGATGTCCAGGATGAGGTCGCTGCGGTCCAGGGTCTTGACGCCCAGGGTTTTTTCGATATGGGCGATCTGCGAGGCGCCCAGGTCGTCGTCGAAGATGATCAGGTCGATGTCGTGGTCTTTGACGTAGTCGCGGATCTCTTCCAGCTTGCCCTTCCCGATGAAGCTGCGGGCATCCGGGTGGGGCAGTTTCTGCATGAAGCGCTTCACGGTCACGGCGCCGGCGGTGAGGGCCAGGAAGGCCAGCTCGTCCAGGTACTCGCTGACCTGGGCCTCGGTCTGGCCGCCGGTGATCAGGCCGACGAGGACGGCCCGCTCTTCCCGCTGCGATATTTTCTTGGTCTCGATCAAATGGCTTCGGTTTGGGTCAGGGGGTCAGTACGGTACAACAACACCGGTTAACGGTGGCGTAGCGGCGGGAATCCGGGGAAGGAGGGGCTGGCGGATTACGCCGCCGCGCGGCTTATACGGCCATGATCTCCTTTTCCTTGGCGGCGCAGTGCTGGTCTATGGCGGCGATGAAGCCGTCGGTGAGGTGCTGGCCGCGGCTTTCGGCGTCTTTGGCGGCGTCCTCGCTGAGGCCTTCTTTCTGCAGCTTCTTGATCTGGTCCATCAGCTCCCGGCGCAGGTTGCGCACCGCCACCTTACCATGCTCGCCCTCGGCATGGACGCGCTTCACCAGCTCCCGGCGCCGTTCCTCGGTGAGGGGCGGCAGAAACAGGCGGATCAGCTGCCCGTCGTTCTGGGGCGTGATGCCGATGTTGGCGGCCATGATGGCCTTTTCAATGGGCTGGACCATGGCTTTTTCCCAGGGCTGCACGGTGAGGGTGCGGGCGTCGGCCACGCTGACGTTGGCCACCTGGTTCAGGGGGGTGGGGTTGCCGTAATATTCCACGAGGATGCCGTCGAGGACGTCGGGGCTCGCCTTGCCGGCCCGTATTTTGGTGATCTCGGATTCAAAATGGTCAATGGCTTTTCTCATCTGCTTTTTCGCGTCCTCCATCAAGGTATTGAGGTCCTCAGGCATAGATCAGGGATTTATTCGGGCAAATCTAATCAAACTGGCGCTGACGGCGAAACATTGCGGAAAATTCGCGGCCGGCGCGCCCGCCGGCGGCGCCGGTTGGAGAACTGCCGATTTTGCTGTACGTTTGGCCCCAAAATTAGCAACATGGCATCATTACAGGATACCGCCGCCCATATTCGCAGGGACAGCCTCCGCATGGTTTACGAGGTACAGTGCGGGCACCCCGGCGGCTCCCTCGGCTGCGCCGATTTCTTTACCGCCCTTTTCTTCCGGGTGATGAAGCACAACCCCGATTTTCACATGGACGGCAAGGGGGAAGACCTGTTCTTCCTGTCCAACGGCCATATCTCCCCGGTATACTACAGCGCCCTGGCCCGCAGCGGCTATTTCCCCATCGAGGAGATGTCCACCTTCCGGCGCATCAACTCCCGGCTGCAGGGACACCCCGCCACGCATGAGCATCTGCCCGGCGTGCGCATTGCCTCGGGCTCGCTGGGGCAGGGGCTGAGCGTGGCCCTGGGCGCCGCCCTGGCCAAAAAGCTGAACGGCGATGATCACCTGGTCTATTCCCTGCACGGGGACGGGGAGCTGGAGGAAGGGCAGATATGGGAGGCCGCCATGGCCGCCGCCCACCACAAGGCCGACAACCTCATTTCCACCATAGACCGCAATTTCCAGCAGATCGACGGCCCGACGGAGAAGGTCGGCGGCGTCGGCGACGTGGGGGCCAAGTTCGAGGCCTTCGGCTGGAAGGTGCTGCACCTGCCCGAAGGCAACGACATCGATGCCGTCATCGCCGGCCTGGAGGCGGCCCGTGCCCTCACGGGGCAGGGACAGCCGGTGGCCATCATCATGAACACGGTGATGGGCAAAGGTGTGGACTTCATGGAAAACGACCACGACTGGCACGGCAAGGCACCCAACAAGGAACAGTACGAAAAAGCCATGGCCCAGCTGCCCGAGACGCTGGGCGACTACTGAGGCCGTTCACCCCCTGCCCCCGCTGTTCACCGACCTGCGGAGGCCCCCCACCGAATGAACGGCCGGCTCCGGACGCCTTGACGTACTTTTGCCGGAAGCGGCCCCCCGCGGCCGCCAGCACGTATGGCCAAAACGCCCTATACCCCGCCCAAGGTCAAGATCACTGCAGCATCCTTCCGGAGGCTGCTCAGGATCTATGCCTATGTGCGGCCGCACCGCTGGTGGTTCGCCGCGGGCATGGTTTGCCTCTTTCTGTCCAGCGCCGCCAGCCTGGTGTTCCCCAAGCTGCTGGGTGACCTGGTGGACGCTGCCCGCGGCGCCGACTTCATCACCCGGATCAACCGCATCGGCCTGGTGCTGTTCGCCGTCCTGGTGCTGCAGGCGGCGTTCTCCTACCTGCGCGTGGTGATCTTCGTGCGGGTGACCCAAAAGGCTTTGGCCGCCCTGCGCCAGGCGGTCTACCGCCATCTGATCTGCCTGCCCATGGCCTTTTTCAGCCGCAAGCGCGTTGGTGAGCTCAACAGCCGCATTTCTTCGGACATCTCCCTGCTCCAGGATACCTTTACCACCACGCTCGCCGAGTTCCTGCGCCAGCTCATCATCGTGGGCGGAGGCCTGGCCCTGCTGCTGGTGATGTCGCCGCGGCTCACCCTGTTCATGCTGGCGGTGCTGCCGGCGGTGATGGTGATCGCCGTGTTCTTCGGCCGCTTCATTCGCGGCTATGCCAAGAAGGTGCAGCAGCAGATCGCCGAGTCCAACACCATTGTGGAGGAGACCCTGCAGGGCGTGTTCAGCGTCAAGGCCTTCACCAATGAGGCCTTCGAGTTCCTCCGCTACCGGCGCAAGACCGATGAGGTGGCCAAGACGGCCATCCGCGGCGGCCGCTACCGGGGCGCCTTTTCCTCCTTCATGATCCTTGGCCTCTTCGGCGCCATGTCGGCTATGATATGGAAGGGCTGCCTGCTCATTGCCTCCGGGGACATGCAGACGGGGCAGCTGGTGTCCTTCGTGATCTACTCCGGCTTCATCGGCGGCAGCATAGGGGGCCTGGCCGACGTCTACGCCCGCATACAGCGCACCATTGGCGCCACGGAAGACCTGCTGGAGATCCTGGAGGAGCCGGTGGAGCCGGTCAGCCTGGAGGCCGCGGAGACGCCGGCGCCGCCATCCGCCCCCGCAACGGCCTCCGGGCTGACGGGAGCGCTGGCTTTCGACAATGTTTATTTTTCTTATCCGTCGCGTCCCGACCTGGAGGTGCTGCATGGCATCAGCTTCAGCGTGCGCGCCGGAGAGCAGCTGGCCCTGGTGGGGCCCAGCGGCGCCGGCAAGTCCACCATCGCCAGCCTCATCCTGCAGATGTACCGCCCCACGAAGGGAAGTCTGCTCTTCGATGGCCGCCCCGCCGCGACCTATCCGCTCACCACGCTGCGCGCCCACATGGCGGTGGTGCCCCAGGACGTGTTCCTCTTCGGGGGCAGCATCCGGGAAAATATCGCCTATGGTCGCCCCGGGGCGGGGGAGGCCGCCATCCGGGAGGCGGCGCGCCAGGCCAATGCCGACGAGTTCATCGAGCGCTTTCCGGCGGGCTACGACACCGTGGTCGGCGAAAGGGGCATACAGCTGTCGGGGGGACAGCGCCAGCGCATCGCCATCGCGAGGGCCATCCTCCATGACCCCCGCATCCTGATCCTGGACGAGGCCACCTCCAGCGTGGACACGGAAACG
>CBINPH010000019.1:0-17251 GCA_966252445.1 uncultured Chitinophagaceae bacterium
AGGCGGTTCCTCCTCGCCGGTTACACGCTTCTTTGTACCTTGCGGTCCCTTTCACACATGCAAGGAACAGCGTTTATGGAGCAGATCAAACTGGATATCCTGGCCATCGCCTCCCATCCCGACGACGTCGAGCTCGGTTGCTCGGGCACCCTCATGACCCATGCCCGCCAGGGCAAGAAGATCGGGGTGGCCGACCTCACGGAAGGAGAGCTGGGCACCCGCGGCACGGCGGAGACGCGGCGCCAGGAAGCCGAAGCCGCCAGCCGCGTCATGGGCCTGCACGTGCGGGAGAACCTGGGCCTGCCGGACGGCTTCTTCGAGAACCGCAGGGAGCATCAGCTGGCCGTGGTCCGGGTGCTGCGCCGTTACCGCCCCGATATCGTGCTCATCAATGCGCCTGAAGACCGGCATCCCGACCATGGCCGGGGGGCCCAGCTGGCGCTGGACAGCTGTTTCCTGGCCGGGTTGGTCAAGGTGCCGACGGCCTGGGATGGCGTACCCCAGGAGCCCTGGCGCCCTGCGCAGGTCTTCCACTTCATCCAGGACCGGTACCTGGACCCCGATGTTATCGTGGACATCAGCGAGGTGATCGAACAAAAAAAAGAGGCCATACGCTGTTTCCGCACCCAGTTCATGGTCCCCGGGAACGACCCGGTGCAGACCTATATCTCCACGCCGGCATTCTTCGAGAGCGTGGTGCAGCGCAGCGCCATGTGGGGAAAGATGATCGGCACAGCCTATGGCGAAGGATTCATCGCCACCAAGAAACTGGGCATACGCCGTTTTGACGACCTGCTGTGGTAAGCTTCAGCCGCCGGCGACCGGGCTGCCCGCATCCGGCTGCTGCTGGTCGATCAGGCGGTACAGTTCATCCAGGTCCGGCGCCAGGATGATCTCCGTGCGGCGGTTGTGGGCGCGCCCTTCCTCCGTGGAGTTGCTGTCCACAGGCTCATATTCGCTGTGCCCGGAAGCAATCACCCGTGTGGGGTCCACCGCATAGTCCTGGGTAAGGATCCGGACGATGGAGGCCGCCCGGGCCAGGCTGAGGGCCCAGTTGTCGGCAAAACGCCCGCGGATCGGAATGGAGTCGGTGTGGCCTTCGATGTCCACATGGATGTTGGGGTTCGCATTCAGCACCTGCGCCACCGTACCCAGCGCTTCTTTTCCTTTGGGATCCACCACGGCGCTGCCAGACTTGAACAGGAGCTTTTCCTGCATCGACACATATACCTTGCCGTGCTTCACCGACACCGAGAGTTCGTCGGATTTGAATTTCACCAGGGCGTCGGCGATGGTCTTGCGCAGCCGGTCGGTGACCTCTTTTTGTTTCTGGAGGACCGCCTGCAGGGCTTCCAGCTTTTTCTGCTGCTCGGCGATGGTCTGCTGTGAACTGCTGATCCGGTTTTTCTGGCTGGCCAGCTCGGATTTGGCGGCGTCGATCAGGCGGGCCATCTTGTCCTCGAGATCGGCCACGTCGGCATGCAGGGAACGGGCGGTATCCTGGCACTGGCTCAGGGAGCGGGACAGGTTCAGGCTGTCGCCGCGCAGCTCGCTGATGCGGATCTTCGCATCGATGTATTTGCGGTTGGATACGCAGGCGCCCATCATGAGCAGGGCGGCGGCGCCGCAAAGCAATGTCAGATATTTCATCGTTATGAAATTTTGACCGGCAAAGGATGGTGCCGGCGGGGACAAAAATAAGCCGCCGGATAGGAAAATCGCTAAAACTTCCCTTTTTTTGCCCGCCCGGGTTTTTCCGGGTCCGGACGCAGACAAGCAAAAGGCAGGAACCATGCCAACCAGGACTTTTTTCGCCTTGCTGAGCCTGCTGGGCGCTTTCCTGGGGGCTTCGGCCCGCCAGGGGGCACCCGGTGCAGCGGGCTTCGGCCAGGCCGAGCGGGCGCTGCAGGCCGCCATCACCCGCCATTTTTACGACAGCGCCAGCGGATTCTACCGTGAACATGCCCGACCCCAGCCCGATGACCGGCCGCATGCTTACCTGTGGCCGCTCTGCGCCCTGCTGCAGGCGGCGAACGAGGTGGAGGCGGCAGGCCTGGACAGCGGGGTCTTCGATCCGGTCCTGGACCTCATCGGCCGGTACCGCGATGCCCGCAGCCCTGCGCCGGGGTATGCCGCCTACCTGCCGGGAGAAAAGGGCAGCGACCGTTATTATGACGACAACCAGTGGATAGGCCTGGCCGCCATGGACGCCTGGTTCCGTACAGGCAAGGCCCGTTACCTGCACACCGCGGAAGCCATATACTGCTTCATGATGACAGGGTATGATACGGTGGCCGGCGGCGGGCTGTACTGGAAGGAGGGGGATCCCTCGACCAAGAACACCTGTTCCAACGGGCCGGGCATCCTGCTGGCGCTGAAGCTGTACAAGGCCACCGGGCATACCGGCTACCTGGACACCGCCCTGCTGTTGTACCATTGGGTCAACGAGCGGCTGCGGGCGCCGTCAGGCCTGTATTACGACAACCTGAAAACCCGCACAGGCAGGATAGGCAAGGCGCAGTATTCCTACAACAGCGGCACCATGCTGGAAAGCAACGTATGGCTTTTTGAGCTGACCGGGGAGCGGCAATACCTGCGCCAGGCGGTGGCCATCGCCGACAGCGCCGCGGCGTATTTCCTCGCAGGAGACCATTTCCGGGACGGCTACTGGTTCAACGCCGTGCTGCTGCGCGCGTATGCACGCCTGCTGCAGGTGCACCCCGACCGCACCTATGTGGACCGGGTGGCGAGGGCCGTGGAGGCGGCCCTCCGCGAGCGGCGCCTGGACAACGGCCTCATGGGAGAGCAGCATGCCGGCAACCTCGTCGACCAGGGAGGGATGCTGGAAATGCTCGCCCGGCTCTGTGCGTTGGAGCGGCCCTGAGGCCTTCCTTGGGCCTTCCCGGGGAAATACCTAATTTTCCGTAAAATTCATCCATGCGCCTATACGCTTTGCGGCTGGCCGTGCTGGGCGGCCTTCTGGCCGGCCTGTCCTTTAGCGCCCCCGCCCAATACAAAACCGACAAGACCCTGGAGCGGCAGCTCCGCGCCCTGGCCGACAGCTTTCACGGCCAGGCAGGCATCTACGTCCGTCATTTGCGGACGGGGAAAGTGGCCGCCGTGAACGCGGACACGGTCTTTCCCACGGCCAGCATTGTGAAAGTGCCGCTGCTCGTGGGCATCTTCGACCGCATCGACAAAGGCCAGCTGCGGTACCACCAACCCCTGATGTACAGGGATTCTATGGCCCGGGGCGGCTCCGGCGTCATGGGATACTTCCGGGACAGCACGGCGGTGGACCTGAGCGTGGCGGTCACCCTCATGATTTCGCGCAGCGACAACACCGCGGCGATATGGTGCCAGGCCCTGGCCGGAGGCGGAGCGGCCGTGAACAGCTGGCTGGACGCGCATGGTTTCCGGCACACCCGGGTCAACTCCCGGACGCCGGGGCGCGAAGGCTGGTACGACCGTTACGGCTGGGGGCAGACCACCCCCCGGGAGATGGCCGAGCTGCTGGTCATGATCCGCGAGGGCCGGGCGGTCGGTGCGGCGGCGAGCGAGCGCATGTACCGGGACCTGACCCACGTGTACTGGGACGAATATGCCCTATCCCAGATCCCGCCCTATGTCCAGGCGGCGTCCAAGCAGGGCATGGTGAACGCGTCCCGCTCCGAGGCCGTCCTCGTCAATGCCCCGCATGGCGACTATGTCTTCTATGTGGCGACCAAGGAGAACCAGGACCAGCGCTGGAAGCCCGACAACGAGGCCTGGCAGCTGGCCAGGAAAGTGTCGGCCCTGCTGTGGTCCTATTTTGAACCCCGCAGCCACTGGAAGCCGGCGGCCGGGACGGAAGCTTACTGGTCAGGAAATTGAAGGCGGGAAGCCCGGAAGAAAATCAACAGAAAAAAGCCAAAGGGAACGCGGGAGAAAAGGCAATGCGGAGCCGCTTCGCTGTCGCGAAGGCATGCGGCCATTCAGTCAGTGTACCTGTCCTGTTTTCATCAGATAAAGAGGTCCCTTGTGGCGTCAAATTCCCTGTTCTTTCCCCATTTCGATCTCAGGAGAAAATACAGCAGGAACGCAATGCCACCGGCCAAGACCGCTGTGGAAACAAGTAAAATCAACAGTTTCATTGCCTCTGCATTTTATGCCTTTCGTATAAAATTCCATGCCAATTCATCCGCATTTTACATCCTTCCGTAAAAGATAACAAAATATTTCCACGATAGGATCGATTCATTCTGTGAGTGCCTTTTTTTCCATGATAAACGCCGGAATGCCCGCGAAGGATGCCGCTCGTATATATAGACCGGTTTGGAGCGCTAAACGCTGCACCGCCTGTCTGAATTTATCGGGGGGGGGCAGCGAACAAGGCGCCGGCCCTGTCTGGGGTGAGGGGACGCGGTCTTTTTTCGAAAACATTTGCTCATTAGATAAAATAATCCGACATTTGCACTCCGAAATTCCTTATGGAAAGGGAGTTCGCGAGCACAAACCCAAAACAACAGAGTCATGGCCAGAATTTGTCAGGTGACCGGTAAGAAGCCGATAACGGGCAACCACGTTTCCTTCTCGAACATCAAGACCAGGCGCCGTTTCCTGCCCAACCTGCAGAAGAAGCGCTTTTTCCTGGCCGAGGAAGGTCGCTGGATCACCCTCAAGCTGAGCGCCTCGGCGATCCGGACCATCAACAAAAAAGGACTGTACACCGTGGTGAAGGAGATGCGCGCCGCCGGACAGGTCGTGTAAGTCCGCCACCGAATATTCACATTTCAATACCGTCAGATCATGGCTAAGAAAGGCAACAGGGTACAGGTGATCTTGGAATGCACGGAGCACAAAGCCTCCGGCTTACCCGGCACGTCCCGCTACATCACCGAAAAGAACAAGAAGAACACCCCGGAGAGGCTGGAGCTGAAAAAATTCAACCCCCTGCTGAAAAAGGTGACGGTGCACCGTGAGATCAAATAATCCACCGGCACGGAGGATTCCATCATTCATCCTAACCACATTTCATCATGGCCAAACAAGCAAAGACCGCCATCAAGAAGAAGGACGCCGCCGGCGCAGCCGATGCCAAGAGCTACACCAAGGTGATCCGCGCCGTCCGCTCTCCCAAGACCGGCGCCTATACCTTCAAGGAATCCATTGTCCACAAGGACAAGATCAAAGACGCTTTAACCAACAAATAACCTCCGTTCTTTAGGAGATCAGAAAGCTGTCCGCAGACCCGTGGATGGCTTTTTGCATTTTTCCCCTCCGGGGCGCCGGCCCCGACAAGCAGCCAACACATGAGCCTTTTCAAAAAACTATTTTCCCGGGAACAGAAAGAAGGGCTGGATCAGGGCCTGCAGAAGACCCGGGAGGGCTTTTTGACCCGTATCGGGCGGGCCGTTGCCGGCAAGTCCACCATAGACGAGGAGGTCCTGGACAGCCTGGAGGAAGCCCTGGTGGCGGCCGACGTCGGCATAGACACCACGGTGGAAATCATCCGGCGGGTAGAAAAGCGGGTAGCCCGGGACAAATATCTCCATACGTCGGAGCTGGAACGGCTGCTGCACGACGAGATCGCCGGCATGCTCAGCGCAGAAGGCGAGGACGAGGGCGGGGCCGGCTTCCGTATGCCGGCGGACAAAAAGCCATTTGTCATCCTGGTGGTGGGCGTCAACGGGGTGGGCAAGACCACGACCATAGGCAAGCTGGCCTATCAGTTCAAAGCCCAGGGCCTGGAGGTACTCCTGGGCGCCGCAGACACATTCCGCGCCGCCGCCGTGGATCAGCTGGGCATCTGGAGTGAGCGCGCCGGGGTGCCGATCGTCAAGCAGGCCATGGGGTCAGACCCGGGGGCAGTAGCTTTCGACACGGTGCGCAGCGGGCTGGCGCGGGGTTCGGACGTCATCCTCATCGATACCGCCGGCCGCCTCCACAACAAAGCCTTCCTGATGGAAGAACTGGGCAAGGTGCAGCGGGTGATCCGTAAAGTGATCCCGGATGCCCCCCATGAAGTGCTCCTGGTGCTGGACGGTTCCACCGGGCAGAATGCCCTGGAGCAGGCCCGGCAGTTTACGGCGGCCACCCCGGTCACCTCGCTGGCCATCACCAAGCTGGACGGCACCGCCAAAGGCGGTGTGGTCCTGGCCATCGCCCATCAATTCCGGATCCCCGTCCGCTATATCGGCGTGGGCGAAAAGGTGGAGGACCTGCAGCCCTTCGACCGCCAGGCTTTCGTGGATACCCTGTTCCGACTGCCCGGGGCGGGGGAGCCATCCCGTTAAAACCTTGTTAAGGATCGGGCCTGTATGGGACCGGGGCCGTCCCGTCCGCAGCTGTGGAACAGTGTTTGTGAAGAATATCCGTCCAAAAAGAAATTCTATCTTTGTCCAGCTATCTAAACGGGTAACACCATGCTGATCCAGCCGATCGACCGGGTTGAGTCCATTTCTCCGGAGGCCTTCCATACCCAATACTTCAAACCCCGTCGTCCCCTTGTCATTACGGGCCTTTCCCGGGACTGGCCCGCCGTCCACAAATGGACCTGGGATTATTTCATTGACCTGGTGGGCCATGAAAAAGTAGGCCTGTACAACAACAGCCGGGCGGACGAGCACACCCCGGTGAACGGATATGATGAAGAGATGCGTTTCGGCGATTACCTCGAAATGGTCAAAAAGGGTCCGGTCCAGCTCCGCATTTTCCTGTTCAATATTTTCAAGTATGCGCCCCAGATCGTCCGCGATTTCACCTGGCCCGACCACCTCGTGAAAGGCTTTCTGAAAAAATACCCCATGCTCTTTGTCGGCGGGGCCGGCTCCGTGGCGCATATGCACTACGACATCGACCTCTCCCACATCATGCACACCCAGTTCGTGGGCCGCAAACGCGTGCTGCTGCTGGAGAACGGCCAGTCTCCCCTGATCTACAAAATGCCCCTCACCGTGGAAAGCGCGGCGAACTTCGCGCACTGGGAGGAAGGCCTGGATGAAGAGCGGTTTCCCGCCCTGCGGTACGCTCAGGCCCATACGGCCGTCCTGGAACACGGCGACACCCTGTTCATGCCTGCGGGGTACTGGCACCATATGCAATACATGGACAGCGGCTTCTCCATGAGCCTGCGGGCCCTGGACGAGACCCTGCTGGGCAAGCTCAACGGGCTCTACCACATCGGCCCGATGCGGATGATGAACAACCTGCTGATCCGCACCCGCCCGACATGGTGGTATCACTACAAGCGCCGGGCAGCGCAGCGGAATGCCGAAAAGGCGCTGCAGCAGCTCCGCCTTCGCCGGGAGCCGCAGCCTGCGGCGACGGAGCCCCTCCAGCAGGCCTGAGCCTGCCGCAGGTCCCGCTATCCATGGAGTGCGCGGGGTATTCCCGGGAAATCGCCCTACCTTTGCCATTCGGGCAAAAAAATTCCAATTGAAAACCAGGACTCTCCGCCAGGACAAGGTAAACATCATCACCCTGGGCTGTTCCAAGAATATGGTCGACAGCGAGGTGCTCAGCGGGCAGCTCCGGGCCAATGCCGTGCCGGTGGCCCATGAAAGCCGGCGCCAGGACCACAATATCGTGGTGATCAACACCTGCGGTTTCATCGAACAGGCCAAGGCAGAGTCCATACAGGTCATCCTGGAGCAGGTCGAAAGGAAAAAAGACGGGCTCCTGGACAAGGTATACGTCACCGGTTGCCTGAGCGCCCGCTACCGGGACGAGCTGGAAGGGGAGATTCCCGAAGTCGACGCCTGGTTCGGCACCATGGAGATGCCCCAGTTGTTGAAAAAGCTGCGGGCAGACTACAAACACGAGCTGGTCGGGGAACGGCTGCTCAGCACGCCTTCCCATTACGCCTATCTGAAGATTGCCGAAGGCTGCAACCGTACCTGCGCATTCTGTGCCATCCCGCTGATGCGGGGAGGGCATGTATCCAGGCCCATGGAGCAGATCGTGGCCGAAGCGGAAAAGCTCGTGACGATGGGCGTGAAGGAGATCATGCTGATCGCCCAGGAACTGACCTACTACGGCCTGGACCGCTATAAGAAGCGCTGCCTCGCCGACCTGCTGGAGCGGCTGGCCGACGTGCCGGGGCTGGAGTGGATCAGGCTGCACTATGCGTACCCGGCACGGTTCCCCACGGACGTATTGGAGGTGATGCGCAGCCGTACCAACATCTGCAACTACCTCGATATGCCCCTGCAGCATGCATCGGACAGGATGCTCAAGGCCATGCGCCGCCAGATCACCCGCCAGGAGATGGAAGACCTGCTGCAACAGATACGCGAGACCGTGCCCGGCATCTGCATCCGGACCACGCTGATCGCCGGCTTTCCGGGCGAACAGCAGGAAGATGTGGATATACTCAAACAATTCCTGCAGGATCAGCGTTTTGACAGGGTGGGCGTCTTTACCTACTCCCATGAGGAAGGAACGGGCGCTTACGGGCTGTGCGACGATGTGCCGGCCGACGAGAAGCAACGCCGGGCCGATGCCCTCATGGAGGTGCAGCAACCCATTTCCTACGCGAAGAATGTGTCCCGGGTGGGGCAGGTGATGCGGGTACTGGTGGACAGGAAGGAAGCTGGCCGATACATCGGGCGGACGGAATACGATTCGGTGGAGGTCGACAACGAAGTGATCATCGCCGCCGACCGGCCCCTGGCCCCTGGCAGCTTTCAGCAGGTCAGCATTACCCGGGCTTACGACTATGACCTGGAAGGCCGGGTCCTGGGCTGAGCCGGTGATGCGGGATGGTTCCCGCAGGCACCGGCAACCGAAAACCATTTGGCATGGATTGTACCATTGATCTGCTCGATTACGCCGATACGGGATATTTTTCCAACCTGATTGTGGATTTCCTGCGCGGAGATCCTAAGCTGGAGCCTTTCCGGGCCTACGGCGCCGGGACACCCGATTTTGCCCATGCCATGGAGCAACGGCGGCAGCATCCCGTGGACCGTGATCTGCTGGTCGCAGAGCTGAACGATATCTACCGGTCTATGCCTCCGGCCGAGCCTGTGCAACGCAACATTGCCCTGCTGGGCGCTGCGCAGACCTTTACGGTCTGCACCGCTCATCAACCCAACCTGTTTACCGGCTACCTGTATTTCGCCTACAAGATCCTTCAGGTCGTGAAGCTGGCGGCGGACCTGAAAGCCCGGTTCCCGCAAGCGGACTTTGTGCCGGTATACTGGATGGGCAGCGAGGACAACGACCTGGATGAGCTGGGGACAGTACAGCTGGGGGGCAAGACCCTGCGCTGGGATACCCGGCAGTCGGGAGCGGTGGGGCGCATGGCCACCGAAGACATGGCCCCGCTGCTCGACCAGGCCGCGGAACGCCTGGGATACGGCCCCTACAGCGGGGAGGTCAACGCCATGCTTCGGGAAGCCTACCTGGGCCATCCCGATATCCAGACCGCCACCCTCTCCCTGGTGCATGCCCTGTTCGGCCGGTATGGGGTGGTCACCGTGAGCGCCGACCGCCCCGCCATCAAGAGGGCCTTCCTCCCCGTGATGCGGGAAGAACTGTTCGAACAGCCCTCCTTTCCCCTGGTGATGAAAGCCACCGGAGACCTGTCGGCCCACTACCATGCCCAGGCCACTCCGCGGGAGATCAACCTTTTTTATTTGGATGACCAGCTGCGGGAGCGCATCGTGCGCCAGGGGGAATTTTGGACTGTGCTGGGTACGGAGCGCCGTTTCGACAGGGACAGCCTGGAAGCCGAGCTGGAAAGCCATCCGGAGCGTTTCAGCCCCAACGTGATCCTCCGCGGGCTCCTGCAGGAAAGCATACTGCCCAATATCGCCTTTGTCGGCGGTGGGGGGGAGATCGCCTACTGGCTGGAGCTGAAAGGCGTATTTGCCCATTTCGGGGTACCCTTTCCGCCTCTGCTCCTGCGGAATTCCGTCCTTTGGATCGATGAAAAGCAGGGGCGCCGGCTGGAGAAGACCGGCCTGCAGGCCAGGGACCTGTTCACCGATACCGACAGGCTGATCTCGGCCTATGTGCTGCGCCACTCGCGCCAGGACCTCATCCTCAGCCAGGAATACCGCCAGGTCGAAGCCCTCTACGATGCGTTGAGCAGCAAAGCTTCCGCCGTAGATCCCACCCTGAAAGCCTCCGTGGCGGCGGAGCGCCAGCGGGCCCTGCGCGCCATTGGCAAACTGGAACACAAATTTCTGCGGGCGGAGAAGAAGAAGTTCGCCTGGCAGACCGACCGGATCCTGGCGCTCAAGCAGGCCCTGTTTCCGGGCGGCAGCCTTCAGGAAAGGGTAGAAAACCTGCTGCCGTTCTATGCGGCCTACGGACCGGGTTTCCTGGATGCCGTGTACGAGGCCCTGGACCCCCTAAATCCCGGATTTACGGTGATTGCTGAAAAGCCGGGCGCCGTCCGGGTGATGGAAAAAACCATGTAGGACCTTGGTTCCGCATTCGTAAACCTCATAGCCCATGCGATTGAATGTGGAGCGAAAACCGGTGACCATACTGCCAGATTCCCGGCGGGTGGTAACCCGCTTTTTCACCAACAGCGAAGAAAGGACCGTCAGCATCATCCGGCGGGTACTGGACATGTCGGAGGACGATGCCGTGGCGCTCATCAACCAACTGCTCAGGGAGTTCTCCAGCCGGCACCGCAACATCACCCGTATCTTCGAACGCTACTATGAACGGCTGAAGCCGGTCATCGAAACGATGGGGGTGGACCAGGCCCGTATCGACATGCGGCGGCGCCTGCTCATCGGCGCCTATTTCTCCATGGAGTACTCCATCGAATCCGCGGGCTTCTTCAACCCTTCCATGGTCGAGGACATCGACCAGTCGGACCTGGCCGAAGGGGAGAAAAGGGTTATTATCAGCTTCCGGGCCGTGGGCGAGGGGCACATCTCCTCCATCGTCTTCCGCCGCGCGGTCATCGACCAGTACAACGACATCCGCCTGGAGCCCCAGGGTAATTATGTCGACGAACCCGAGATTTACCGCAACGCCGTCTATAACAAGCATGTCTTTTTCCAGAAAACGGCGTCCATACACCTGCCCGTCAAGGTGGTCAAGGAAATTATCGGGCAGCTGAGGGACGAGTTCGAATACAGTGAGCTCAAGAAAGTGATCCGGGAAGTGCAGCAGCATTACCAGCACGAGTTCAAGCTGCGGGAAAACCTGGAAAGGGTGCTTTGGCTGGCCAATTCCTATTACGACATCCGCTTCTCCCTGGATACCGGCATTTCCGACCGGGTGATCTTTCCCTATTCCGATGCCGAGCAGCGCGGCATTGAAGATGCCCGTTTCGTGAAGTTCCGGAGCGACAACGGGGAAGCGATCTATTACGCGACCTATACGGCTTTCGACGGCACGAACATACAGCCGAAGCTCCTGGAGACCAAAGATTTTTACCATTTCCGCATCATGCCCCTCCATGGTGCGGGGGCGCAGAACAAGAACCTGGCTATATTTCCCCGCAAGATCAACGGGCGCTATGCGATGTTTTCCCGGATCGACGGCATCAACAATTACCTGGTATCCTCGACCAACCTGAACGTCTGGGAGCACCCGGTGAAAATCCAGGAGCCCCGGGAAACCTGGTCTTATGTGCAGATCGGCAATTGCGGCTCCCCCATAGAGACGGAGGCCGGCTGGTTGCTGATCACCCACGGGGTAGGGCCTATGCGGAAATACGCCCTCTCGGCCAGCCTCTTCGACCTGGAGGATCCCTCCAAAGAACTGGGCCGCCTGAAACAGCCCCTGCTGATCCCCTCGGGGGAAGAGCGGGAGGGTTACGTGCCGAACGTGGTGTATTCCTGCGGATCGATCATCCACAACGACGAACTGATCATTCCGTACGGGATTTCAGATTACGCCACCCGCTTTGCTACCGTTCCTGTCCGTACGTTGCTGGAAGCCATCGTTCAGGACGGCGGCGCATGACCCGCCAGCACGGCCTGATAGACCTCCAGGTAGTCGGTGATCATCCTATCCCGGCTGAAGCGCTCTTCGGCCCAGCGCCGGCAAGCCGCCCGGTCCAGCTTTTCCACCAGGGGCAGCTTCTCCAGGGCCTCCTCCACGCTGTTGACCAGAAAGCCCGTCTCACCGTCCCTGATGAGCTCCGGCATGGCGCCGCGGCAGAAGGCCATCACCGGCGTCCCGCACATCATGGCTTCGGCCACGCTCAGCCCGAACGGTTCTTCGAAATGGATGGGATGAAGCAGGCAGTGGGCGCCCCCAAGCAGGGCCGGCCGGTCCTGAGGTCCCACGGCTCCCAGGTACCGCACCTGTTCGCCGTCGACCAGGGGCCTGATCTTTTCCTCGAAATAAGCGCGGTCCTGGATGATCCCCGCCAGCAGCAGGGGGCGGCCCGCCGCCAGGGCGATGCGGACTGCCTCCCAGGTGCCCTTGTCGGGATGGATGCGGCCAAAGTACAGCAGATAATCCCCGCCCGAAGCATCGTAAGGAAAATCGCCGGGATCCAGTCCATGATATACGGTGGCCGTGTAACGCAGCAGCGGGCTGCGGTCCGCATGGCTGATCGATACATAATGGCCACGGTCGTTGTAGCGCTGGTATACCGGGATGATCTTGGGGGAAGAGAAACCATGTATCGTCGTGACCATGGGCGTGGGCACCAGGCGCGAATAGGTCAGCGGCAAAAAGTCAAAGTGGTTGTGGATCAGGTCGAATTCGGCGGCGCGCTCCATAAGCGCAGCAATGTGCAGGCATTCGGCCACTTTGGCGTCCGTACCGGGATCTTCCTCATACCCGCGGGGCACCACCGCGGACAGGCGTCCGCGGGTATGGGAGTCTGCGGTGGCGAACAAGGTCACGTCAAGCCCCCGGTCGACCAGGCCCTCGGCCAGGGCAGAAGCTACCTGTTCCCAGGGGCCATAGTGTCTCGGCGGGGTACGCCAGGCCACGGGACTGAGCACAGCCACTTTCAACGGAAGAGCGTCCGGCATCTCAAACCTTTATGGGCGGACGGGAGCTGCGCTGCTGGCGCAGGGGAGCCGTCCCCTGGACGATGTGGCGCGTCATCACCAGATGGCTGATCCAGTAGGCCAGGGTGCTTTCGGCGCCCTGGTTCCTGTTGATGCCATCTTCTTCCAGGCCATCGCAGCAACCTCCCGTGTCCTGGTCATAGAGGGGGATATGCAACTCGTTTTGTCCAAGGAACCAGCCGTGGCAGCGCCGCAGGCGGTGCAGGAAATGGACCTTGCCCGTCAGGCGGTACGCCTGGGCATAGAGCAGCACCATGGCCATGGTCTCCAGGGCCTGCTGGTCGAACAGGGCGGGGGAGCCGCCCTGCGGGTACCAGCCCCGGTTCCCCACGGGCACGTAGTGTTCTCCCGGGAAGCAGGTCTGCTCCAGGAACTGCAGCGCCTCAAAACCCAGCCGGCGGGCATGGGTGTCGCCCGTCACCTCGCTGGAATGCAGCAGGGCCAGGGGCAGGATGCCGTTGTCATAGCACATGGACGGCTCGAACCAGCGCCAGTCCTCGGTGGCATGGCGGTCATAGGCCGCCGTCAGGGGACGGGTGAGCCGGCGAAGCACCGAGACGATCCCTTCGTCGCTGGGGAAAAAGGCCAGGTAATGGCTCACGCCGATGATGGTGTCGGCCAGCCCGCGCAGGTGCTGCAGGGCATCCGCATGCGGCAAGGCCCGGTGAAACAGTTCCAGCCCAAACTCCCGCAAGGCGCTGTTGGGGGCATAGCGGATCAGGTAGCCCAGGGCCCACATGGTCCGTCCATAGGCGTCCTCGGAGCCTACGTCGTCCAGGTAATGTCTCCGGTAATCCAGGAAATTGTGGAACAACCCGTCCGGGCGCTGCATGTAATGGATAAACGCCAGGTAGGTGCTCAACATACTCAGCAGGTCCTGGCCCTGTTGCTGGCGCAGGGCCATCAACGCCCAGATCATGGCCCGGGCATTGTCGTCCAGGCAATAGCCCTCCTTGAGGTTGGGTATCCCGAATTTGGCATGCTGCAGAATGCCGGTGCTGTCGGTCAGCCGGCGTATATGGGTCGCATTGAAGGGGGGCAGGGCCGGAGACGGCTCCCTGCGCTGCTGGGGCTGTGCCCGGCGTTCCAGGGCGGAGACCAGGTCTTCCTCCACCACGCTGTTGAGCAGCTTCAGGTAACGCGTCGCCGTCCGGCTCCAGAGATGCCGTTGTCCATAGGCGCGGGCCTGCTGGCGCAGCTGATCGGCTTCCTGGGGATGGTCCAGCAGCCGGAGAATGGCCGCCGCCAGCTGCCGGTGATCCTTGAAGCCGAAGAGGACGCCCCGGTTGTCGGCCAGCAGCTCTTCGGCATGCCAGTAGGGGGTGGACAGTACGGCGGCCCCTGCACCGACGGCATAGGACAGGGTGCCGCTGGTGATCTGGGCCTCGTTCAGGTAAGGGGTAATGTACAGGTCAATGCAGGAGAGGTAATAAGCCAGCTGTTCTTCGGTGATGAAACCGTTGACCAGCCGCACATGCTCGCTGAGGCCCATGCTGTCCACCAACTGCTGCAGGAACTCCCGGTACTCTTCCCCGGAATGCCGCAATACGGCCGGATGGGTATTGCCCAGGACGATATACAGGACTTCCGGGTGGGTGGCCACCACTTCGGGGAGGGCCTTGATCACCGTCTCAATCCCTTTGTTGCGGTTCAGCAGGCCGAAGGTAAAGAGGATGCGGCGCCCCCGGCAATCCGAGAGCAGGTCGGCGCCTTCCGGGGGCGCTGCGGGCACCTGGTCAGGGACCCCATGTTCGATGAGGTGGATCTTGGCGGGATCGACCCCGTAAATACGCTCCAGGAAACCCACGGCCTTGCGGCTCATGACCACCAGACCGGCGGCGCGGCGGGCCAGCTCCCGCAGGATGGATTTTTGTAAAAAGGAAGGTTCCCTCAGCACCGTATGCAGGGTAGCGATGAAGGGGATCTGCAACTCGGCCAGGAACGACAGCACGTACACCCCGCTTCTGCCCCCGAAAATCCCGAATTCGTGCTGCAAGACGCAACATTGGGCGCCGCTCTCGTTGACCCAGCGGGCGGCCTTCACATAGTCGTCGCGGACATCCTGCCGGATGACGAAACCCACCTCCGAGGGATAGCTGTACTCCCTGCCATGGTCGTTGACAGCCACCACCCTGATCCTGGCCGGGGCGGCGTCTGCTTCAGCGCGGCCGGCCATGAACCTTGTCAGGTTCTGGGTGAAGGTGGCAATACCACATTCCCGGGGAGGGAATGTAGCGATGTAAGCAATGTCCATAGGATGCGGATTTTTTGTGGTGATTAAAAGCCCCGAAGGGGGCGCGGGTCTGTTTCCCGCATATGTCCTTAACAAATTTGCCGCCAAAAGGTTAGCCCCGGGCGGATGGCGGCTTTTCCGGATTTCCGGCGATTCCTTTTCCACAGTTGTGCATAAAATCCCCCGGCCATATCCCCGCTATGGGGTACTTTACACGTTGTCAATTAGTGGATTACTGTATTTTTGTCGCCTTAAAAAAAGGAAGCACTGTGCGATTAAAGACCCTGGAGATCAAAGGTTTCAAGAGCTTTGCGGACAAAACCGTACTGCGGTTTGATGAGGGAGTGACCGGCGTCATCGGGCCGAACGGATGCGGCAAAAGCAACATCAGTGATTCTATCCGCTGGGTGATCGGAGAGCACAAGATCAGCGCCCTGCGTTCCGAGAATATGTCCGGCCTGATCTTCAATGGCTCCAAGAGCCGTTCCGCCAGCGGACTTGCCGAAGTATCCCTCACTTTTGAAAATACCCGCAATCTCCTGCCCACCGAGTTCAGCACCGTAACGGTATCCCGCCGGTATTTCAAGAACGGGGACAGCGAATACCGCCTCAACGACGTGGCCTGTCGCCTCAAGGACATCCACAACCTGTTCATGGACACCGGCGTCAGCACGGATTCATACGCCATCATCGAGCTGGGCATGGTGGACGACATTATCAAGGACAAGGACAACAGCCGTCGCCGGATGCTGGAACAGGCGGCAGGCATTTCCATTTACAAGGCCAGGAAAAAAGAGGCCAAGGCCAAACTCGACCTGACGGCCCAGGACCTGAACCGCATCGAGGATCTGCTTTTCGAGATCAACAACAACCTCAAGACCCTGGAGAGCCAGGCCCGCAAGGCGGAGCGTTATTACGAACTGAAAAAGCAGTACAAGGAGGTCAGTGTGGAACTGGCCAAAGCCTCCCTGGAAGGGTTCCATCAGCACTTTAAGGAACTGAGCGAACAGCAGGAGGCGGAGAGCGACCGCAAGCTGCAGCTCGATACAGAGATCGCCACCGATGAGGCAGCCCTGGAGAAGGACAAGCTGGCCTTCACGGCGCAGGAAAAAGCATTGCAGGACATGCAGCGCGCCTTCAACGAGCTGGTGAACCAGATCCGTACCCGCGAAAACGACCGGAAGCTGGCCGAGCAGCAAAGGAGTTACCTCCGCGAGCAGGAAACCAAGCTGCAGGGCTTTCTGTCGGGGGCGGATGCCCGGGTGCTGGAGCTGGGGGAATCCATCACTTTCAGCATGCAGCAGGTGGAGGAGGAGGGGGAGACCCTGACCACCATGCAGGAGGAGGCCGGCGCCCTGCAGGAACTGATGGACAGCCGCGAGGCGGCTTACCGGGAAAAGAAGCAGGCCCTGGACCAGCTCCGGGAGGAGGAGCAGCATGAGCAGCGCCGGCAGTTTGACGCCGAGAAAAAAGCGGCGGTGGCCGAGACCTCCGTGCAAAACCTTCAGCGGAGCATCCGGCAGATCGAGGAAGAGAATGCCGGCCGCCAGGAACAGGTGCTGCGCTGGGAAGAGGAAAAAGAAGCCCTGGAAGGACAGCTGGAGGAGCGGCGGGAAGAGCTGCAGGCCCTGAGCGAACAGCAGGAAGCCACCAAGGAGATGATCCTCAGCACCCAGGCTGACATTGAGGCCCTGCGGGACCAAATGGTCGATGAGGCCCGCCTCCTGGATGCCCGGCGCAATGAGCATGACCTGCTCAAGTCCCTGGTGGACAACCTGGAAGGATATCCGGACAGCATCAAGTTCCTGAGCAAGGACAGTTCCTGGCGCGACCAGCCCGCACCCGTGCTGTCGGACATCATTTTTTGCCCCGAGCCCTACCGTGCAGCCATTGAAGGATTGCTGGAACCTTATCTCAACTACTACGTCACCCATACCCTGGGCGAGAGCCTGCGGGCCATCCGGCTCCTCGACGAGCATCAGAAAGGCAAGGCCCGCTTTTTCGTGCTCGAAGAACTGCCCGCCCCCGGCGAGGTGGC